>NZ_JBJXIB010000017.1:0-58937 GCF_046115965.1 Janthinobacterium sp. CG_23.3
GGGGCGGTTTTGGTGGCATGCACGCATGATGCGTTATCCACGATTCGTTTACAACAACTTTCTACGCTGTACGCTCAGGCTGAATAGTCACAATAAAATTTAATCAGCAATCAAAGACGAACATGTCAAAAAAAATTCAAGCCACAGCCGTTTTCCATACTAGCGCCGTATTGCTCACTTGCTTATTGGGCGCGTTTTCTTCCGTTGCCAGCTCCGCGCAAGCCCCGGGTGAATCGGTTTCGATGGAATTGGAACCCAATCACAAGGTCAAATTCGACAACGGCAAAGTGCGCATGTATGAAGTGAATTTGCCTAACGGCAATGCCACTTTAATGCACGAGCATCGGGAAGATAATTTCCTCGTCGTGTTCAAAAACGTCGACATTACCAACGACGTGCTTGGCGCAAAACCGGCAGCCGTTTCGTTCCCGGCCGGATCGGTACGTTTCACATCAACGGCGAAGGGCGAATATTCCCACCGCGTCATCGTTTCCGGCGAAAAGCCCTTGCACCTGGTTGCAATGGAGTTGTTATCGGCGGCGCCGGCTACACCCGCGGCGGCGGCGCCGCGTCGAGCCGCACCATTTACACTCGCGATGGAAAACTCGCGTGCCCGCGTCTACAAGCTGACGCTCGCCCCCGGCGAATCGACCGAGTCGTTCATCCGTCCGGCAGGCTCGGCTCTTTTCGCCATTTCCGCTGGACGTCTGCGCGAAAAAACGGATAAAAATCCCGACCGGCTGTGGGATTTTGAATCGGGCAATTTCAAATGGTCCGAAACCAGCGAGAAGGTTTCATTAAAAAACGAGAGCGCGGTTCCGGTTGACATGGTGGAAATTGACGTTTTTTAAATGAGAAACGGCGCGCACGGTTGGATAAAATACATTCATTTTAATGAGAATGTAAGTTACTATGCGTTCCGCTCAATCAGCAAGGGAGTTATTCCGGCGCGACCACCGGTGGCCGGCTATTACTCCCTCCCTTTAATTCAGAAAGGTGTCTGACGGCGCCGCTGGATTCCAACATTAAGCAGCACCATTCATACCAGGAGCACATATGTTAGTTCTTTCCGCATCCTTCACCGCCCGGCCCGACGCCGCCCCGGCCTTACTTGAACTGGCAGCAATGCTCACGCCGCTATCGCGCGCCGAGCCGGGTTGCCTGCGTTACGACTTCCTGCAGGCGCCGCACGAGCCGAACCAATTCATGTTTTTTGAGCTGTGGAAGAGCCGTGCCGATCTCGATGAACATTTCGACACGCCGTATTTCAAAATACTGGCGGAAAAGCTGCCCTTCCTGATCGAAGGCGAAGCAGACTTGTTGACGTATGAAACACCGGGCCCAAAGCCAGCCTTCTAAAAGAAGAAGTTTCCGCCCAAGGCAGGCGGATGAGCCAAGCACGCGGCACAGGCGCGTCGGATTACGGTCCGGTCGCCATTGTGCCCGTTGGCCATGACGCCGCAGTCCGAGGCGCGCGGCGTGCGGCGTGCGGCACCCAGTGCCCACATCTCGATATTCCACACCGTACTCGACAAATCAAGACATGAGACTTCTTCACACCATGCTGCGCGTTGGCAACCTGCAGCGATCCATCGATTTCTATACCAAGGTCATGGGCATGCTGCTGCTGCGCACCACCGAGCAGCCGGGGCAGGACTACACGCTGGCCTTCCTGGGCTACGGGAACAACCCCGACCACGCCGAGATCGAACTGACCTACAACCACGGCGTCGAGCACTACGAATTGGGTACGGCGTACGGGCATATCGCCATCGAGGTGCCCGATGCGTATGCCGCCTGCGAGAAGATCCGCGCCAACGGCGGCGCGGTCGCACGCGAAGCCGGCCCGGTCAAAGGGGGCGACACGGTGATCGCGTTCATCACCGATCCCGACGGCTACAAAATCGAGTTGATCGAACGCAAGCCGTCCATGTAGGGTACTGTATTGGCGAGCTGCCGGGCGCGCGGAAACACTCCCGCGCCCCCGGCAGCTTACTTGCGGCCGCCGCGGGCGGCGCCGGTGCCGGCGCCGCCGCGCGTCGATTTGGCGCCCGGCTTGCCGGCGGGCGCGGGCGCGGCCGGCTTGGCCTTGCTCTTGATGGTCGACAGGATCGACGGCCGGATTTTCGATTCGACCGCCGTCACCTTCGGCGCGGCGGCGGTGCCGCCGAGCGCGATGCGGCTCTTGCCGACCGGCGCCTTGAACTTGTCGGGCGTGCCGGCGCCGGACGTCTGGCGGCTGCGTTCGCCCGCCGCCAGGCCGCCGGACTCGGACGAGGTCCAGGCCGGAATCAGGTGCTTGTCGCTGTTACCGATCAAGTCGCCGCGGCCCATGCCAACCAGCGCCTCACGCAGGATCGGCCAGTTGGCCGGGTCCTGGTAGCGCAGGAAGGCCTTGTGGGTGCGGCGGATCTTGCCGCTGCGGGCCGTTTCCACCACTTCCGAATCGGCCGTCACCTTGCGCAGCGGATTCTTGCGGGTGTGGTACATCGTCGTCGCCATCGCCATCGGCGTCGGCATGAAGGTTTGCACCTGGTCGAGCTTGAAGTCGTTTTTCTTCAGCCACAACGCCAGGTTCAGCATGTCGAGGTCGGTGGTGCCCGGATGCGCGGCGATGAAGTACGGGATCAGGTATTGCTTCTTGCCCGCTTCGAGCGAGAAGCGGTCGAACATTTCCTTGAACTCGTCGTAGGCGCCGATGCCCGGCTTCATCATCTTCGACAGGGTGCCTTCCTCGGTGTGCTCGGGGGCGATCTTCAGCAGGCCGCCGACGTGGTGCGTGACCAGTTCCTTCACGTACTCGGGCGAGCGCACGGCCAGGTCGTAGCGCAGGCCGGAGCTGATCAACACTTTCTTGATGCCGGGAATCGCACGGGCCTTGCGGTACAGAGAGATCAGCTTGCTGTGGTCGGTGCCCAGGTTGACGCAGATCGACGGGTAGACGCACGACAGGCGGCGGCACGACACTTCGATCTCCTTGTCCTTGCAGGCCAGCCGGTACATGTTCGCGGTCGGGCCGCCCATATCGGAAATAGTGCCGGTGAAGCCTTTGGTCTTGTCCCTGATATGCTCGATTTCGCGCAGGATAGACGGCTCGGAGCGGCTCTGGATGATGCGCCCCTCGTGCTCGGTGATCGAGCAAAAGGTGCAGCCGCCGAAGCAGCCGCGCATGATGTTGACCGAGAAGCGGATCATTTCCCAGGCCGGGATATGCGCCTTGCCATAGCTTGGATGCGGCGCCCGCGCGTAGTTCATGTCGTAGACGCCGTCCATCTCGTCCATCGCCAGCGGCAGCGGCGGCGGATTGATCCACACGTCGCGCTCGCCGTGCGCCTGCACCATCGCGCGGGCGTTGCCGGGGTTCGATTCCAGGTGGAACACGCGCGAGGCGTGCGCGTACATCACCGGGTCGTCCTTGACCACGTCGTAGGCCGGCAGGCGCACCACGGTCTTGTCGTGCTGCTCCTTGGCCAGCGCCTGGCGCTCCTCGCGCGACATGATGCGGATCGGCTTGATCACCTCCGGCGCGCCCTGCGCGTTGTCGGTGGCGCAGACGGTCTTGTCTTCCTGCGCCATGGCGTAGGGGTCGTGGTGGGCGTCGACCTTGCCGGGCACGTCGACCCGGGTCGAATTGGCGACCGACCAATCGTCGGCCGGCAACCAGCCAGGCGGCGCCATGAAGGCGGTGCCGCGCAAGTCGCGGATGTTCTTGATGTCCTCGCCGGCGGCGAGGCGGTGGGTCAGGTCGACCAGCGCCCGCTCGGCGTTACCGAACAGCAGAATATCCGCCTTCGAATCGGGCAGCACCGAGCGGCGCACCTTGTCGGACCAGTAATCGTAGTGGGCGATGCGGCGCAGCGACGCCTCGATGCTGCCGATGACGATCGGCGTGTCCGCATACGCCTCGCGGGCGCGCTGGGCGTAGACGGTCACGGCGCGGTCGGGCCGCTTGTTCGGCTCGGCGTTGGCGGTGTAGGCGTCGTCGGAGCGGATCTTGCGGTCGGCCGTGTAGCGGTTGACCATGGAATCCATATTGCCGGCGGTAATGCCGAAATACAGCTTCGGCTTGCCCAGCACGCGGAAGGCCTCGGCCGACAGCCAGTCCGGCTGGCTGATGATGCCGACGCGGAAGCCCTGGGCCTCCAGCAGGCGGCCGACCAGGGCCATGCCGAAGCTGGGGTGGTCGATGTAGGCGTCGCCGGTGACCAGGATCACGTCGCAGGTATCCCAGCCGAGCGCGTCCATCTCGGCGCGGGACATCGGCAGGAAAGGCGCAACGGCAGCGCGGGCAGACCGTTTAGGAACGGTCGCAAATAAATTGGTAGGGGAGCTCATATGGGACGAATTGTACCGGAAATGTCAAGCCGTGGCCCGGACCGGCGTCGTTTCCGCGCCAATTTTACGAAAAAAACGTTTATTTTTCAATCACTTGTGAAGTTAACCCAAGAAAAAAGGCGGCCCGGCCCGGTGGCGCAAATGATGTTTGCATTTTGTTATTTTGCCGACTATAACGAATGCAGGGCCACCTTTACCGGGAGATCACCATGCGACGCAGACTCTACTTTATGTTACCCAGCGTAGCCAGCGGCCGCGCCATGCTCGACGAATTGCTGCTGGCGCGCATCGAGGAGCGCCATATGCACTTCCTGGCGCGCGAAGGCACCTTGCTGCCCGACATGCCCGACTTGAACGCGCTGCAAAAGACCGACCTGGTACACGGCGCGCAACTGGGCATGCTCATCGGCGGCGTGGCCGGGCTGGGCGCCGGCATCTTCCTGGCGCTGTTCCCGCCCGACGGGCTGACCCTGCGCACGGTGGCGATCTTGATCGCGGCGCTGGGCGGCGCCATCTTCGGCGCGTGGGCCTCGGGCATGAACGCGGCGGCGGTGCCGAACTCGCGCCTGGCGCGCTTTAGCGCGCCGATCGCCGCCGGCCAGGTATTGCTGATCGTCGACGTGCCGGTGCGGCGCGTGAAGGAAATCGAGGAAATGATCGAAAGACGCCATCCCGAAATCAGTTTCGGCGGCGAGGAACCGCCGATGCTGGCGTTCCCGTAGTGGCTGTCGTAGCGCTAGAGCTAGCGCTAGCGATGGCGGGGCCGGCGGCCCCGCCGCTATGCTGGCGGCTTAGATGCCCATGCTGGACAGGATATTGCCCAGCTCGCGCAAAGCCGGCTCCAGTTGCGGATGCTTGACCGCGAACTTGGCCGAGATTTCCTGCGTCCGTTCGGCCAGGCCGTAGGTGGTGCTGTCCTCCGCGTCGGCGACGCGCTTGTCGAGCAATTGCTTGATGTCGCCGTCCAGCTGCAACAGCAATTCCTGCAGCTCTTCATCGACGGGACCGGTGACCGCCAATTTCGCGTGCAGGTTTTTTAACGATGCCTTCAGATTGGTGTCCATGCTTTTTCCAGTCAATTGGTAAACTGCGTGCCGAGGTAGAGCTGTTCCACCTTCGCCCTGGCCCACGGCGTCTTACGTAAAAATTTCAGGCTCGACTTGACGCTCGGGTCACTGATAAAGCAGTTGATGTCGATCCGCTTGGCCAGCTCGGCCCAGCCGTAATGCGCCTGCAGCCGCGTTACGATCGCTTCCAATGTCACGCCGTTCAAATCTTGCTCGTTCATAGTTCCATCTTACTCATATTTATTGATAACGCCCATACCGCTGAAGTACTAGTTTGCCAAAAATCCATCGCCGCGCGACATGTCGCGGCGGCGCCGAGTTGCCGCCGCCCCGCTTAAAACCAACGGCGCAGAGCCGGGGTCGGACTCTGAGGGTCTGACCCCGGACTCACGCCTCTGGTTTACTTGCCGGCCAAACCACGGCGCTCCAACAAGGCGTCGACCTTGGCGTCGCGGCCGCGGAAGTTGCGGAACAACTGCAGCGCGTCATTGGTGCCGCCGCGCGCCAGCAGCTTCTGGCGGAACCAGTCGCCGTTCTTGCGCTGCAGGCCGCCGTTTTCCTTGAACCAATTCACCGATTCCGCGTCCAGCTTCTCGCTCCACAGGTAAGCATAATACGCGGCCGAGTAGCCGCCCGAGAAACTGTGCGAGAAATAGGTGGTGCGGTAGCGCGGCGGCACCGGCGCGAAATCGACGCCGGCCTCCTTCAGCGCCGCCGCCTCGAACGCCAGCACATCGCTCGGCACTTGCGCCGGCGTCAACTGGTGCCAGCGCTGGTCGACCAGCGACGCGGCCAGATACTCGGTGGTCATGAAGCCCTGGTTGAACTTCTTCGCGCCCGTCACCTTGTCCAGCAACTCCTTCGGCATCGGCGCGCCGGTCTGGTAGTGCTTGCCGTAGTTTTGCAGCACTTCCGGCCACAGCGCCCACATTTCGTTGACCTGCGACGGATACTCGACAAAGTCGCTCGGCACGCTGGTGCCGGCGAAGCGCGGATAGGTCACGTCCGAAAACATGCCGTGCAGCGCGTGGCCGAACTCGTGGAACAGCGTGTTGACCTCGTCGAAGGTCATCAGCGTCGCCTCGCCGGCCGGCGGCTTGGGAATGTTCAAGTGGTTGCCCACCACCGGCAGGTTGCCCAGCAGCTTGGACTGCGACACGTACTCGTTCATCCAGGCGCCGCCACGCTTGTTGCTGCGCGCGTAAAAGTCGGCGATGAACAGCGCCAGCGGCTTGCCATTGACGTCGATGACGTCGTACACGCGCACGTCCGGGTCGTAGACCGGCAAATCCTTGCGCTCCTTGAAAGTGATGCCGTACAGCTTGGTGGCGGCGAAGAAGACGCCGTTGTTCAGCACGCTGTTCAACTCGAAATACGGCTTCAATTGGTTTTCGTCGAAATTGAAGCGGGCGGCGCGCAACTTGTCGGTGTAAAACGCCCAATCGGCCGCGCCGACCTGGAAACCGCCCTTTTCGGCGTCGACGATGGCTTGCAAATCGGCCGCCTCGCGGCGCGCGTTGGCGGCGGCCGGCTTGGCCAGATCCGCCAACAGGGTGTTGACGGCCAGCGTGGTCTTGGCGGTCTGGTCTTCCAGCGCGTAGGCCGCGTAGTTCGGATAACCGAGCAGGGCCGCGCGTTCAGCGCGCAGCTTGGCCAGCTTGGTGACGATGGCGCGGTTGTCGAACTCGCCGCCGCGGCTGCCGCGCGCCATCGACGCCTCCAGCAGGCGCTGGCGCACCGCGCGGTTGCTCAGCACCGCCAGCGGCGCCTGGCCGGTGGTGTTGGTCAACGCGATGACGAACTTGCCGTCCAGGCCGCGCGCCTTGGCGGCGGCGGCGGCGGTGTCGATATCGCTGGCGGTCATGCCGTCGAGCTCGGCGCGGGTGTCGACCACCAGCCCCAGCGCATTGGTTTCCTTCAACACGTTCTGGCTGAAGGCGGTCGCCAGCGCGGCCAGCTCGCCGTTGTAGACCTTGAGTTTTTCCTTGTCGGCGGCGGACAGCTTGGCGCCGGCGCGCACGAAATCGGTGTGGTAGCGTTCCAGCACGCGCTTCGCCTCGGCGTTCAGGCCCAGCTTGTCGCGCTTGGCGTACAAGCTGTTAACGCGCTGGTACAGCTTGGCGTTGAGCAAAATGCTGTCGCTGTGGGCGGCCAGCTTCGGCGACAGGTCGCGCTCGATGCCTTCCAGCGCCTCGTTGGTGTTGGCGCCGGACATGTTCTCGAACACCGGGCGGACCTGGTTCAATAGCTGGCCGCTGCGTTCGAGCGCGACGATGGTGTTGTCGAAGGTGGCCGGCTTGGGGTTGTTGGCGATCGCCTCGACTTCGGCCAACTGGCGCCGCATGCCCTCGGCGAACGCCGGCGCGTAGTGCTCGTTGGTGATCTGGTCGAACTGCGGCATGTGGAAGGGCAGCGGGCTGGCCTTGAAGAAGGGGTTGGCGGCTTCGATCATGGCGGCGGGGGCCGCTGGCGCGGCGTGGGCAACATGGGCCAGCAACATACTGGCGGCAAGGACGAGCATTTGAGGACGGACCATAGCATCTTTCATGGGGACTACAACGGAGGTCGCGATAGTGTCGAACTATGGCGGGCTAAGCGCCAAATCATAGCAGCACGACACCATTGCGTCACCAGCAACGATGGAAATGGACGCGGCGATCACCTGCAATGCCTGCCCAGCGGATCGCAGGCTAAGGCGAAGCATTGGAAAAGCAGCAGCCCCCAAACCATTCCCACTCCCAAACCCGTCCAGTGCGCCACCAAGCTAAGGTCTGGATTACCGGAATCTGGGGCAGCAATCTACATCAGTACAGTGGCCACTATTTATTGCACAGTCCGCCCCATAGTCCGGCCGGATTCGTCCAATGTCTCTTCTAGCAAGCGCCGTCCAGCGCCTGCGCCGCCGCGATCAGCGCCGCGGCATGTTCGATTAACTCCAGCACGAAGCCCTCGGTGACGTCGAGGTCGCCCTCGTATTCAGCCAGGTTGCGCTTTTTGTGAGCTTGGTCGAGCAGCAGCCAACGCGCCGGCGCCCAGCCCAGCGTGTGCTCCAAACACTGGAACACCAGGTAGCGATTGTCGCTGCGGTAGCCGCGCGCGCGCAGCGCCGCCAATGCGCCGGCGTGCGCGGCGTTATAGGCCAAGTCGAAGCGGCTCTCCAGCGACAGCGTCGCCTGCCGCGCGTCCAGCAGGCGAACCGCGGCCGAGCGCAGCAGGCCGGCGCGCTCTCGCGCGTCAGGCGGCTCCGCCTTGAGCTTGCCGATGCGCGCCAGGTTCGCCAGCGCCGCCGAGCCGGTTGATGTCATGTTCGCTTCCTTTGATGAACATTTTTGGCTGTTCCAACACGCGCAGCATGAAGGACTTGCCATCGCGTACCCGCTGCGCGAACTCCTCGGGAGTATACAAGGTCGGGTTTACCACGCGCCCCAATTGGGCGTGGGCCGGCAGCAGCGTGTCGAGCAGCTGCGCGTTCGACGACGGTACGCCGACCACCATCAGGTCGACGTCGCTACCGGCGTGTTCGCCACCTTTGGCCAACGAGCCGTAGACGAAGGCCAGCTCGATTTGCGGCCACAGCGGCTGCAGCGCAGCCCGCAGCACGTCGGCCACGCCGAAGGTCTTCACGACAATGGCGCGCAGCTCGGCGAAGATGGGCGCTTCGTGGTTGGCCTGGTAATGCTTCTGGTTGCCTATCCGGCGCACCGTCACCAAGGCGGCCCGCTCCAGCCGGGCCAACTCGCGCTGCACCGCGCCGGACCCGCAGTCGGCGAGCTGGATGATTTCGTTGGCGTAGAAGGAACGCTGTGCCTGGCCGAACAACACCGCCAGCACCCGTTGTTGCGTTTTCGTGAATAGCGCGTCTGTATAAATACCCATAATGGGTATGTTAATACCCATTATGGGTATTGTCAAACACCAGGCTAGATGACGACGAACAGCCGGCAAAATCCGGGGCGCCGGCCGGTGAAACACAACGGAAACCGGATTAGGCGTCAACACGACCAAAAATGTGGCAGGTTGAAGTCGTATGACCATTCTGTTGCACCTCAACCCTCAGCCGGCATCAGCCTGGCTGCGCCAGCAGGCGGCGAATGGTCGCTTCGGTTTCCCCGTACTGGCCCTCGCCGAAGTGCGAATAGACGATCTTGCCACCCTTGTCGATCAGGTAGGTCGCCGGCCAGTAGCGGTTGTTGTAGACGCCCCATGTGGCGTAGCGGTTGTCCTGCGCCACCGGATATTGGATGTCGAAGCGTTTCAGCGCGGCCGTGACGTTGGCGGTGGAGCGCTCGTGCGGATATTCCGGCGTGTGCACGCCGACCACCACCAGGCCCTGGTCCTTGTACTTGGCGTGCCAACTTTTCACGTGCGGCAGCGTGCGGATGCAGTTGATGCAGGTATAAGTCCAAAAATCAACCAGCACCACCTTGCCGCGCAGTTGCTGCATGCTCAAAGGGGCCGAGTTGAGCCAGGTGTCGATGCCGGTAAATTCCGGCGCCGCCACCGGGGCGGCGGCTTGGGCGGCAACGGCGCCGGCCAGCGCGGCCGTGGTCAGCAGGGTTTTCATCAGTGAGAGCATGTCAAAGTCCTTTCAGGGTTAACGATACGTCGGCGAGCCAGGCGTATGCCAGCACGTCGTATTGGAAATAGATGGCGCAGGCGCTTAGCAGCACCAGCAGGCCGAAGAACTGTTGCAGCCGCCCGGTGTGGCGCGCCAGTTGGCGCACCCGGCCGCGCATAAACTGGCCGCCGTAGGCGATGACCAGCATCGGAATGCCGGCGCCTACCGCGTACAGCAACAGCAGCAGGGCCGACCAGCTGACGTCCTGCGCCCGCGCCACCAACGCCAGGATCGAGGCCAGCACCGGGCCGGCGCAGGGCGTCCATACCGCGCCCAGCGACATGCCCAGCAGGAAGCCGCCGGCCTTGCCCGGCCCGGCGTTGCCGCCGCCGGCGCCCAAGCGCTGCAAGGGGCCGTCCACGCGCGCCATCAGCCAACGGTACGGCCGCGGCCACAGTTGGAACAGGCCGGACAGGGCCAGCATGGCGATGCCGACGTTGCGCAGCGCCTCGTGGGCCAGTTCAATACGGCTGGACACCACGCCCAGCAGCATGCCCAGCGCCGCGAACGTCAGCACGAAGCCGGCCACGATGAACAGCGGGCGCACGCGGCTCGATTGCGCCACCGCCGTGCCGAGCAGTATCGGCAGTATCGGCAGTACGCAGGGCGAGGCGATGGTGATGACGCCGGCCAGCAGGGCCAGCGGCGCTTCGATCAGGTTGTGCATGGTGGAACTCCGTGAATGCATTGGGATGGGAGTATTGGAACCGGCCAGCGTATCTGCCGTGTGTCTCCCTGCCGCCTCAGTGCAATGTTTTGTATCAGGCCCGCGGGCGGATACACGATGATACAAAGCGCGCGCCAACTTCGGCTATAACGCAGGCATTGCCCAGCAAGGCGTCCCGTATGTTGAAGCACTTGTTCGGCGTTTTGTTCATCGCGTATCAGTAGTGTGTCAGCCGCAGCCAACGCGCATTCGCCGTGGACGAGCATGGCTAGGCGGCTCCGCCTCGTCATTGGGGCGATGCCCGTAGACGTACAATACGAGCAGATATTTGAACGATGTTCAACTTCCCGCATTCTCTCCACCACTGCGACCGATTGCTTAAAAGGCGGCCATGCTCAGCTATACACGGACCATCCACACCATCGACGCGCACACCGGCGGCGAGCCCCTGCGCATTCTCGTCTCCGGCATGCCGCCGGTGCCGGGCGCGACCATTCTCGACAAGCGCGCCTGGCTGAAGGCTATCGTCGGCAGCAGTGTCGAGGTGCGCGTCACCGACACGCTGCAAGTCGGCGCCTTCGACGCCGCGATCACCGAAGTGAGCGGCCACGCCCACATCGCCGGCTTCAACCAGTGGGTGCTGGAAGATTCCGATCCCTTCCCCACCGGCTTCTTCCTACGCTAGGCGCATTCCATGCAACTATTCGATCCCACTCACACGGCGGCCGCGCTGCCCTATTCCAGACTGGTCCCGGCGCTGGCGCTGGCGGCGCAAGAACTGGCCGCCAAGGCCATCCTGGCGCCGGAACGGCTGGTCGTCCCCGTCGACGCCGCCAGCGTGCTGTTGTGCATGCCCGCCGTCGCCGCCGACATCAGCGTGACCAAGCTTGTGACGGTACACCCGGACAACGCCCGCCACGCGCTGCCGGTGATCCAGGGCGAGGTCGTGGTGTTCGACACCGCGACCGGGCGCCGGCTGGCCCTGCTGGACGGGCCGACCGTGACGGCGCGCCGCACCGCCGCGATGACGCTGCTCGGCATCGCCACCCTTGCCCCGTGCAGACCGGCGTCCGTGCTCATCATCGGCACCGGCGCCCAAGCCGCGGCGCACGTCGACGCGCTGGTACAGTTCTTCGGCGTGGCGCGCTTTTGCGTCGCCGGTACCAGCGCGGCCGGCGCGCAGGCGTTTTGCCAGGCTTTGCGCGGGCGCCACGCCGGCGTCGAGGCCATTGCGCTGGAGGCCGCCTCGCTGCGGCACGAGCTGCCGGAAACGGACGTCGTGATTGCGCTGACGACATCGAAGACGCCGGTGATTCCAGTCGATGTTGGCGCGCATACGCTGGCGGTCGGCGTCGGCGCATTCAAGCCCGACATGGCGGAGTTTCCGCCGGAACTGCTGCGGCGCCGGCAAATCGTGGTCGACGACCTCGCCGGCGCACGGCACGAGGCCGGCGACTTGATCCAGGCCAAGGCCGACTGGAACGGCGTCGTCGAACTGGCGGCGCTGCTGTCCGGCCAGCGCCCGCGTCCGGCGCTCGTGCCGGTTTTCAAGACCGTGGGACAGGCGGCGTGGGACTTGGCCGCCGCCCGGGTGGCGCTCGGCGGATAGGCCCGCCCGGCGGCCGGTTACCGCGGTGATTAATAGTGCGGCGGCTTGTCGTTGACGGGGTTCGCGCCGCCGTCGGAATTGTCGCGGATGCGCTGGGCCAGCGCGCCGCACATCGCCTCCAACTTGTTTATGCGCTTTTGCTGTTCGTAGACCAGCTGGTTCAGCGATTCGACCATGTCTTCCTGGTGCGCCAGCTTGATTTCAATGTCGATAAAACGGTCTTCGTTACCCACGGCGTGCTCCTGGCGATAAAGCAGGCATTTTAACGCTACGCGGTCGCGGTAGCTTGCCAATTATGCTGGAAGCAGCCCTCCGCCGGCCTCTGCGCCAGCGCTATTCCAGATAAACGCCGCCGCGGACGATGATGTCGTCGAGCGCTTGGCAATACATGGCTTTCTTGCCGATCATCTTGGCGTTCGCGCCGTGCGCTACACTTTCGGCGCGGCCAACAGCGCCTTCATGCGCGCCAGGCGCTCCTTCGGCGAAATGGTCTCGGCCTCGGTCGGCACGGCGTCGCCGACGTCGAGCTGCATTTCCTTGATGAAGCGCGAGACGTCGCAATGGACCTGCTCGCCGGCGCGCTTGCGCTTTTTGCACCAGGTGATGCGCAGCGTGCGCTGGGCCCGCGTGATGCCAACGTACATCAGGCGCCGCTCTTCCTCGATGCGCGCGCCCATGCTCTCAGCCGGCGCGTCCGGGTCGCCCTTGTGCGGCAGGATGCCCTCTTCGACGCCAACCAGGAAGACGTGCGGAAACTCCAGCCCCTTCGAGGCGTGCAGCGTCGACATGCGCACCGCGTCGGGCTCCTCGTCCTGGCCCTCCAACATGGTCATCAGCGCCACCATCTGCGTCAGTTCCAGCAGGTTTTTCTCCGGCCCGGACTTGTCCTTGCCGCCGCAGCCGCGCTCCTTGAGCCACATCGTGAAGTCGAGCACGTTCTGCCAACGGCTTTGCGCCTGGCGGTCGTCGAAGCAGTCGTACAGATACGATTCGTAGTTGATTTCCTTCATCATGTCGTCGAGCACGGCGGCGGCGTTCTCGCCGCTGCCGGACGGGCCGGGGCGGCTGGCGCGCGACTCAAGCTGGTTGATGAAGGTGCAGAACTGGCGCAGCGGCAGCAACTGGCGGTCCGGCAACAACGCTTCCAGGCCGCCCTTGAAGGACGCCTCGAACAGCGAGCAATTCCATTGCTTGGAAAACGCCCCCAGCACTTCCAGCGTCGACATGCCGACCCCGCGCTTGGGCGTGGTGACGGCGCGGATGAAGGCCGGGTCGTCGTTTTCATTGGCCAACAGGCGCAGGTAGCTGATGATGTCCTTGATTTCGGCTTTGTCGAAGAAGCTCTGGCCGCCGGAAATCGTGTACGGGATGCGCTCCTTGCGCAGGCACTGCTCGATGACGCGGGCCTGGTGGTTGCCGCGGTACAAAATCGCATAGTCGGAATACTTGTTCTTGCGCTCGAAACGGTCGGCCGAGATCATGATGGCGACCTGCTCGGCCTCCTGGTCGTCGTTCTGCATGCCCAGCACCTTGATCGGCTCGCCCAGGCCGTGCTCCGACCACAGCGATTTTTCAAACAGCTTCGGGTTGTTGCCGATGACGGCGTTGGCGGCGTTCAAGATACGCATGGTCGAGCGGTAATTCTGCTCCAACTTGATGACGCGCAGGTCGGGGAAGTCGACCTCCAGCGTCTTCAGGTTTTCCACGGTGGCGCCGCGCCAGGCGTAGATGGCCTGGTCGTCGTCGCCCACGGCGGTAAACATCGGTTTTTTGCCGATGCCGGTGACCATCAGCTTGACCAGCTCGTACTGGCAGGTATTGGTGTCCTGATATTCGTCGACCAGCAGGTAGCGCAGGCGCCGCTGCCAGCGGTCGCGCACCGCGTCGTTGTTGCGGAACAATTCCACCGGCAGACGGATCAGGTCGTCGAAATCCACCGCCTGGTAGGCCGACAGCGTCGCCACGTAGCTGCGGTAGATGCGCGCCGACTGGGCCTCGTCCTCGTCCTTGGCCTGGTGCAGCGCGGTGTCCGGGTCGATCAAGCCGTTTTTCCACAGCGACATGTCGTTCTGTATGCGCCGGATCAACTGCTTGTCGGTGGTAATCGCCAAGTCCTGCACCAGCGCAAAGCAATCGTCGCTGTCCATGATCGAAAAACGGTCCTTCAGGCCGACCCCGTTGGCCTCCTGGCGCAGGATTTTGACGCCCAGCGAGTGGAAGGTCGACACCGTCAGCTGCTTGGCCTGGCGCGGTTGCTTGAGCAGCTTGGCGATGCGCTCCTGCATCTCCAGCGCGGCCTTGTTGGTGAAGGTCAGCGCGGCGATCGAGCGCGGATCGTAGCCGCGGTCCTCGATCAGATGGGCGATCTTCTGCGTGATCACGCGCGTCTTGCCCGAGCCGGCGCCGGCCAGCACCAGACAGGGGCCGTCGAGGTAGGTCACGGCTTCGCTTTGCGGAACGTTCAGGCCGAACTGGGGTGCTGTGGACATCGGGAGGGGTTTTCGGGGACGGAGGACGACGCCCCATTGTATCAGCAGCAAAACCGCGCGCGCCAAGCTGGAGCTAGGTCAAGCGGCACCCGGCCGCCATTGATAAAATCGACGTTGGGCGGATATCCTCTACATTGAGCATGCCATTGAACAGGCAAATTGAGCGCTTTGCTAACGGCCCGGCGCGCCGGTGCGTTACCATTGTCCCCGACGGGCGCTGCGCGCTTCCACTTATTTGACGGCAATCCAATGAAATTTGAACACCTGATCGAGATTAACGACCCCATGAACCCGCTGATCGACACCCTCAGCGACCAGCAATTGTGGCGCGGCCTGGTGCTGCGCGCCGAGTCGCCCAAGCTGTTCGTGCCGCATCTGGACGAGTGCGAGATCAGCGCGCGCGACGACAGCGGCTTCAAGCGCAGCCTGCGCTACGGCGAGCTGGTCATCCAGGACCGCGTGCAGCTGTCGCCGCCGCACCAGGTGCGCTACGAGGTGGCGCCGCAGAAGGACATCAGCGCGTCGAGCCTGGTGATGACGATCGAGGCGCCGACCGCCGACACGCTGTGGGTGCGCTTCCAATACGACGACGGCCAGGACGAGGCGACCGACTCGGCCAACGCGATGTACAACGATTTCCGCCGCTCGGCCTACCAGGAGTCCGATATCGACACCATCCGCATCTTGCGCGAGCTGGCCGAGCAGGGCCGCCTGGACGGGCTGCTGAACTAGGCGAAGCGAGCGAGCGCCGCTGCGGAGCATGTCGGATTACGCTGCGCTCATCCGACCTACACGCTGGCCGAGCGCCCCCACAACTGGTCGAGCCGGAAACTGAGCGCCGCCTGGTCGCCGCCCAGCACCTCGCGAATCGCATGGCGGTCGATCTTGGTGTCGCGCCGCAGCGGCACGTCGAGCTTGCCGCCCCAGGGGTTGATCAGCGACAGCACGTGCGGCGTGGTTGAATTGAGCCCCTTGCGCGTGACGATGCCGATCTCGCCGCTGAGCAGCTTGACGAAGGTGCAGATCGGATAGATGCCGAGTTCGCGCAACAGCACCGATGCCAGTTGCGCGTCCACCGTTTCCTTCCCCTCCAGCAAAATGTCGCGTAGCGCCGCGTTCGGCAGCATGGCCTTGCGGTAGCTGCGCGCCGACACCCGGGCGCAGTAGCGGTCGGCCAGCATGACGATCTTGGCGGCGACGCCGATCTGCGCCGAGGTCTTGCCGTGCGGGTAGCCGGTGCCGTCCTCGTTCTCGTGGTGCTGTAGCACGCAGGCGAGCCAGTCCTCGTCGTCGACGCCGGCCGCCCGCAGCAGCGCGACGCCGGCCTGCGGATGCCCGCGCAGATAGGCCAGGTCGGCCCCGGCCAGCGGCGCCGCGGTGTGCTGGAAGCGCTCGTGGTGTTGCAGCATGCCCACGTTCATCGTCAGCGCGGCCAGGGCCACGCTCGCCACCCGCTCCGGCGGCATTTTCAGCGCGCGCGCCATGACCATCGCCACCACGGCGGTGTCGACGCTGTGGCGCGTCGCGTACTGGCCGACGTCCTGGTTGAGCAGGATGCAGGCCAGCGCGACGTCCTGGTCCACATCGATGGCATCGGCGATCAAGGAGACGACATCGTCGAGCTTCTCGCGCACAGTGGCCTGGCCGTTGAAGATATCGACGAGCGCCACGTGCAACTGCGCGCGCGCCAGGTTGAGCATGCGCAAGGTCGACGGCGGCTCCTGGCAAGTGCTTGGGACGGACCCGTCGTCGACCTCGATGAAGCCGCGTTCGAGCAATAAATCCATTTGCGTGTCGCTGGCCACCACATGGCCCCGCTTCACCAGCAAACCGCCGCTTTCACCGTGCACGTCCCATTGCAGCGGCTGCCCTACCGCGAGCTCGCTGGTGGTAATGCGTCGTATTTGTAGTGTCATCTCTGGTCCCGGCCCCGCCTGCGCTCGTGGCTGCGCTTATTTTTAAGATACGCCGCGGGGCAAGGTGTGCAATGTTTAATGATACTTACCCACAATCAATATTGTGTCGTCTCCAGATGATCGTCGAAAGCGGGGCCGGCGTCTACCCGCCCGTGTGTTTTACGCGCCGGGCGTGCAATCCTGACACAATTGCTCGGCGCCATCCTTGGACAAATGGCTGGCCAGCTCGCGCAGCGCGGTGCGCACGCCCTCCTCCACCACCGGATGGTAAAACGGCATGTCGAGCATGGCCGCCACGGTCAGCCCGGCCTGGCAAGCCCAGGCCAGCAAATGGCCGATGTGCTCGGCGCGCGGGCCGACCATCTCGGCGCCGAGGAAGCGGCCGCTGCCGAATTCGCCGTAGACCCGCAGCATGCCGCGGTTTTGCAGCATGACGCGGCTGCGGCCCTGGTTCTCGAACGACACCGCGCCGACCGCGAATTTGCCGGCGTGGCTGTCGCACAAGTCCCTGTGGCGCGCGCCGACGCTGGCGATCTGCGGTTCGCAGAAGGCCACCGTCAGCGGCGTGCGGCGCAGGCCGGGCCGCACTTGCGGGTAGCGGGCGGCGTTGTCGCCGGCGATGCGGCCCTGGTCGGCCGCCTCCGGCAAGATCGGCAGCTCGTCGTCGGCGTCGCCGGCGATGAAAATGGCGCTGTCGCCGCATTGCATGGTGCCGCCGTCATACAGCGGCACGCCGCGTTCGTCGAGCGCCAGCCCGGTCAATTCCAGGCCGAGCCGGCCGACGTTCGGGCTGCGGCCGATTGCCGCCAGCACATAGTCGAAACGCTCGCTGCGCTGCTTGCCGGCGCTGTCGACGCTGCTTACCAGCGCCGCCGCGCCATCGGCGGCGACGCCGGTGACGCGGGTTTGAAAGCGCAGGTCGAGCTCCTCCGACAAGGTGCGCGCGGCCGTTTGCAGCACCAGCGGATCGCTCAACTGGGCCACGCTGGAACCGCGCGCGAACAGCGTCACGCGCACGCCGAGACGGTGCAGCGCCTGGCCCAGCTCCAAGCCGATGACGCCGCTGCCGACCACCGCCACCGATGCCGGCAAATCGGTCCAGTCAAACACATCGTCGCTGATAATGACCCTATCGCCGGCCTTTTCCCAGTCCGGCGGCACGCTCGCGGTGGAACCGGTGGCGATCACCACGCTGCCGGCCTCGACCACGGTATGCTGGTCCACCTGCAGGCGGCGCGCGTCCAGGAAGCGGGCGTAGCCGCCAATTTTATCCTCGGCCGGAATGCCGTCTATGCTCTCCAGCACGAAGCCGACAAAGCGGTCGCGTTCGCTGCGCACGCGCGCCATCACCGCCGCGCCGTCGATCCGCGCCGGGCCGGCATGGACGCCGAAGGCCGGCGCGGCGGCCACGGCGTGGGCCGCCTCGGCCGCGGCGATCAGCAACTTGCTGGGCATACAGCCGACCCGCGCGCAGGTGGTGCCGTAAGGGCCGCCCTCGATCATGACGACGCGCTTGCCGCGGGCGCGCGCGGCCCGGTACGCCGTCATGCCAGCCGTTCCGCCGCCTATCACGGCGACATCCACTTGTATGGTCTTCATTGCATTTCCTTGTGTCAAGCCGCGTCGTAGCGCCGGTTTCCCCCGATGAATATTACTCTTTTGCGTTACATTACGTTTTACTTCCCGGCAACGATGTATTAGCATGGCTAATCATAAATAAATTTTATAAGCGCAGCTTATGCCACAGTTAGATTATCGGGCGCTCGCCGTATTGGAAGCGGTCGCCGGCCACGGCAGTTTCGAGAAGGCCGCGTTGGCCCTGGGCATCACGCAGTCGGCGGTATCGCAGCGCATCAAGGCGCTGGAAGACGCCAGCGGGCGGCTGTTGATCGTACGCGGCCAGCCGGCCGTACCGACCGGACTGGGCCAGCGCCTGATCGTACACCACCGCAACGTGAAATTGATGGAGGCGGCGCTCGACATCGACCTGGGCAACAGCGTCAGCATGCCGGAAATCGCCCTGGCGCTCGACGCCGACAGCCTGGCGACGTGGTTCCAGGACAGCCTGCCGGCGCTGCTGTCGCCGCCGCGCTGCCAGCTCGACGTGCGCCTGGCCGACAGCGACAGCGCGCTGCGGCTGGTGCGCGAAGGCAGCGTGTTCGGTTGCATCGCGGGCGCGCCCGAAGTGTCGGCCGACAACGCCGCCGGCACTAGCGTGACCGCGCTGGGCCTGATGCGCTACGTCTGCGTGGCCACGCCGATGTTTGCCGGACACTGGTTCGGCGACGGCTTTTCGGCCGAGGCGGCGCAACTGGCGCCGGCCGCCGTCAGCGACCGCCGTCTGCTGGCGCGCTTCCTGCATCAGGAACTCGACATGCGCGGCCAGTTTCCGCACCACACCGTGCCGGTGTCGGCGGCGCTGAGCGACTGCATCCTCGGCAGCATGGCCTACGGCTTGATACCGCAGAAGCAGGCCAACGCCGCGCTGGCCAGCGAACGCCTGGTGGATTTGCGACCGGGGCGCACGCTGGACGTGCCGCTGAGCTGGCACGCGTGGACGCTGGACGCGCCGTTCACCAAATTACTGTCGGAACAAATCATCGGCAGCGCGCGGCGCTACCTGGTACAGCCGGGGTAAAGTGACGTTCAGTTAGCCTGTCGCCAACGTTGTCGGGTTACGCCGTCCCGGCTCACCCGACCTACGACATCGCGCTAACTTAAATATCGAGGGGGTCCACTTCCAGCGACCATTTGACGCGGCTTTTCATGTCGCGCAGCGCCGCCAGCCATTCTTTCAGGAACGCTTGCAACGCCGGCCGCGAGGCGGACTCCACCAGCAACTGCGCGCGGTCGACGTTGTAGACCCGCGTCATGCTCATCGGTATCGGATCGTTGATCGTAATGGCCGGGTGCGCGACGCAGCCCTGCGCCAGCTTCAAAAACGCGATCGCGGTGTCCAGCTCGGGCGCCTCGGCCCGCAGCAGCGCCTGGAACAGATAAGGCGGCAGCGCCGCCTGGGCGCGCTCCTCCAGCAGCGACGTGGCGAAATGGTCGTAGTCGTGGTTGACCACGGCGTCGTACAGCGGATGGCGCGCGTAGCGGGTCTGGATCAGCACCTCGCTCACGCTGCCGCCCTCGGTCTGCGCGGCGCGCCCGGCCCGGCCCGCCACCTGCATCAATTGCGCGAACAGCCGCTCGCTGGCGCGGTAGTCCTGCGAAAACAGCGCCGTGTCCGGGTTCAAGATGCCGACCAGCGTCAGCTTCTTAAAGTCATGCCCCTTGGCCACCATCTGCGTGCCGATCAGAATGTCGACCTCGCCCCGGTGCACCGTATCGAAGGCTTCCTGCGCGCTGCCCTTCTTGCGCGTCGAGTCGGCGTCGATGCGCAGGATGCGCGCCTCGGGGAACAGCAACTGCAAGCCCTCCTCGACGCGCTGGGTGCCGCGCCCCAGCGGTTGCAGGTCGACGTTGCCGCAGGTGGGGCAATGGCGCGGAATGCGCAGCTCCAGGCTGCAATGGTGGCAGCGCAGGCGGTGCTCCGGCTTGTGCAACACCATGAATGAGGTGCAGCGCGTGCAATTGCTGATCCAGCCGCACGATTCGCAGCAAATCACCGGCGAATAACCGCGCCGGTTGAGGAACAGCAAGGACTGCTCGCCGCGCTCCATGCGCAGCTTCAACGCCGCCACCAGGTGCGAGGTCAGGCCGTCCTTGGGGCGGTCGCGCTCCATGTCGAGCAATTTAACCCGCGGCAACACCGCGTTCTTGACGGCGCGCTCGCGCAGCTCCAGCTTGCGGTAGCGGCCCGACTGGGCGTGGTGCCAGCTTTCCAGCGACGGCGTGGCCGAGCCCAGCACGATTGGAATGCCGAGTTGCCAGGCGCGCCACACGGCCAGGTCGCGCGCCGAGTAGCGCAAGCCCTCCTGCTGTTTGTAGGACGGGTCGTGTTCCTCGTCGATAACGATCAGCTTCAGGTTCGGCAGCGACGCCAGGATCGCCAAGCGCGTGCCGAGGACGATGCGGGCCTTGCCCTGGTGCGCGGCCAACCAGTGCAGCATGCGCTCGCCCTCCGACAGGCTGCTGTGCAAGGTCGCCAGCATCACGCCGGGGAAGCGGGCGCGGATATTGCCCTCCAGCTGGGGCGTCAAATTGATTTCCGGCACCAGAATCAGGATCTGCGCGTCGGCCTCGCGCGCCAGCACCTGGGCGCAGGCTTGCAGATACACCTCGGTCTTGCCGCTGCCGGTGACGCCGTACAGCAAGGTCGGCTGGAAACCGCTGGCGCCGCCGATGGCGTCGGCCGCCAACTGCTGCGCCCCGTTCAAGCGCGGCATGTCGAGCGGCGTGCCGTCGTGCTCGCTGGTGTCCTTGGCCAGCTTCTTGATGGCGCGGTCGAGCGCGACGGTGGTCAAGACGCGCAAATTCTTCGGCAGGCCCGGCAACGCCACCTCGCCCAAGGGGCGCTGATAATAATCGGCGGCAAAGCCGGCCAGCGCCAGCCATTGCGGCGACAGCGGCGACAACTGCGAGCGCACCGCCAGCGCGTCCTTCAGCTTCGCCTCCGCCACCTCGGTGGCGCCGGACACCCCGACGATCAGACCCATCACCTCGCGCCGGCCGAACGGCACCAGCGCCAGTTGCCCCACCTGCGGCCACGCGTCCGCCTCGCACGGCCAGCGATAGTCGAAACAAGCGTTTAGCGGGGTGTCGAGCGCGATTTTAAGAATGCACTGCGCCATCTATGCTACCAATCTGAAAAAGGGCGCGGCAAAGCGCGCGCCGGGGCTGCTTGAATTATCCATGCAGCTTATCCGCCGCGCGGGCGGGCTGGACCAGCGCAGCCATCATACTGCGACTGCTGGTAAAACACCCGCGAACACCCGGCTCGGGCGGCCGGCGGCGCCGCGATTGTAGCAGCAAGGAAATGAAGGTTTTCCTGTTCCGCGTCAACCCCACCACGCCGGCGCGGGCACCGCCGCCGCCGGCCCGACGGACGCGCCGCGGCGCCGCCCGGCAGCGTTGGCGCCTGTGGATAACTTTGTGGACAAAGCGAAATTGACGCAAGGAAACCATCGTTTGATAACTCAGCTAGAGACGCCGCGGGCCCGAATTGACGAAAAATAAGCGAATAAAATCAACTACTTACAAATCACCTCGTAGGAGACAAGCAATGTCGTGATTTTTCTTGCTCTCTGTGCATAAGTGAGGTATTAGCGGCCATTTTCATACCGGAATCGCATCGATAATGACGCCCGGCAACGCCGGACCGGCGCACGCGCGGCCCCCAGTTATCCACAGAAAGCTTGCGCTCGCGCAAATCAGCGGGCACGACGGCAAAATTGCCACAAAAATATACTTTAGCGCCGCGAGCTCGCGTCGAACCTGCGCTTTTCAGCTAAGTCGCGGTAAACAAAGTACTTTTCATTTTTATCCACACGATCTGTTGATAACTTTGTGGACAATGAAGTTGTTATCTCCCCGGCATGGGGAACAACCTTGCCGAATACCAAAATAAGAGGCCAAACCGGGCAAATTAAACGCTTATAAATCAAGGACTTGGCGCTACGCGCCGGGCGTGTGATTTTGACTGCCTGTTATTTCCGCAGTAAAAAAAATTGTGCATAAGTCGGTTTTTCTGTATCGCCGCGGAAGGAAAAAAGGGCACGTTTCACAGCGAAACGTGCCCTTTTTCCGGCGCCGGGCGGCGCCGTCCGGCGACATCAGGCGGCGCGCATGGCCCGGCTCTGGCTGTGCACCGCTTCGACCATCGCCGCGACCGACTCCGGCGGCGTGAACTGGGAAATGCCGTGGCCCAGGTTGAACACGTGGCCGTTGCCCTGCGCCGGCGCGCCGAAGGCGGTCAACACCTTCGCCACCTCGGCGCGGATCTGCTCCGGGCTGGCGAACAGGATGGCCGGGTCCAGATTCCCCTGCAAGCCAACCTTGTGGCCGACCAGGGCGCGCGCGCGCGCCAGGTTGACGGTCCAGTCCAGGCCGACCGCGTCGGCGCCGATATCGGCGATCTGCTCGATCCACTGGCCGCCGCCCTTGGTGAAGACGATGGCGGGGATTTTCACGCCGTCCTTGTCGCGCTTCAACTGGGCCATCACCTGCTGCATATAGCTGAGCGAGAACTCTTGGTAGGCGCCGTCGGCCAGCGCGCCGCCCCAGGAGTCGAAAATCATTACGGCCTGGGCGCCGGCGTCGATCTGGGCGTTCAAATACTGCGCCACCGCGGTCGCGTTGGTCTGCAAAATGTGGTGCATCAGATCGGGGCGGTTGTACAGCATCTTCTTGATGGTGTGGAACTCCTTCGAACCGCCGCCCTCCACCATATAGCAAGCCAGCGTCCACGGGCTGCCGGAAAAACCGATCAGCGGCACCCGCCCGTTGAGCTCGCTGCGAATCTGCGTGACCGCGTTGAACACATAATCAAGCGAGCCCAGATCGGGGGCGCGCAAGGCCATCACATCCTGCTCGGTGCGTAGCGGACGCTCGAACTTCGGCCCCTCGCCATCGACGAAATACAGGCCCAGGCCCATCGCGTCGGGCACCGTCAAAATGTCCGAGAACAGAATCGCCGCGTCGAGCGGAAAACGGTCGAGCGGCTGCAGCGTCACCTCGGTGGCGTAATCGGGATTCTTCGCCAGGCCCAGGAAAGAGCCGGCGCGCTCGCGCGTGGCGCGGTATTCCGGCAAATAGCGCCCGGCTTGCCGCATCAACCACACGGGCGTGTATTCGGTAGGCTGGCGCAGCAAAGCGCGCAAGAAAGTATCATTCTGAAGCGGAGCGAATTGTGGCATGGAAGGCGATCAATAGCTTGGAGAAAGACGCTATTATCGCACCCAATCGCCACGGATTCATCATCCGAAATGCCTACGCCCAACAGCCGCGCCAACACAACAACCCTTGGGGTCGGGTCTCAACATGGCGGCTTACTTGCCCATCGAACACAAGAACCTTGCCGAGCGCGAACAAAACCGTCAAATCGAGACCGACCCCGGGGTTGTTGCGTGCCGCCCGGGAGTTGCTTATAAGTTTGTCTGGATGATTCGCCACGCTTTCATTATGATTAACGCCCCGCCGCCTTCGCGCGCCACGCTGTTTTTTCCTTTTTCGGGAGTTCGTATGACGTCTGCCTCTTCCAGCATTACCGCCCCTTTCGGCGTGTGGCCTTCGCCGATCAGCGCCGCGCTGGTGGCCGCCGGCGCGGCGCCGTTGTCGCAGTTGGCGCTGGGCGGGGCCGACGGCGGCGATATTTTCTGGCTGGCCGGCCGCGCCACCGAGGCCGGCCGCAATACGCTGCTGCGCCAGCGCTGCGCCAGCGTCGACGAGTTGACGCCGGCGCCGTGGAATGTGCGCAGCCGCGTTCACGAGTACGGCGGCGGCGCCTACGCGGTGGACGGCGCTACCGTGTATTTCTCGCATTTCGCCGATAACCGCGTGTATGTCCAGCGCGACGGCGCCGATCCGCTTGCGCTGACCCGAGCCGGCACCCAGCGCCACGCCGATTTCGTCGTCGACCGGCAGCGCCAGCGCTTGATCGGCGTGCGCGAGCTGCACCCGGCCGAGGGCCACGCCCATCCAGTCAATTCGATTTGCGCGATCGCCGCGGACGGCGCCGAAACCGTGCTGGCCCAGGGCCACGATTTCTTCGCCGCGCCGCGCCTGTCGCCGGACGGTGGTTTTCTAGCCTGGTTGAGCTGGGACCATCCGCGCATGCCGTGGCAGGGCACCGAGTTGTGGCTGGCCGAGGTCGGCGCCGACGGCGCGCTGTCGACGCCGCGCTTGATCGCCGGCGGCGCGCGCGAATCGGTGTGCCAGCCGGAATGGTCGCCCGACGGCTTGCTGCATTTCGTCTCCGACAGCAGCGGCTGGTGGAATCTGTACCGCTTGCGCGGCGCCGACGTCGAGGCGCTGTGCCCGATGCAGGCCGAG
The DNA here is from genome assembly GCF_046115965.1 of Janthinobacterium sp. CG_23.3. Lineage (NCBI taxonomy): Bacteria > Pseudomonadati > Pseudomonadota > Betaproteobacteria > Burkholderiales > Oxalobacteraceae > Janthinobacterium > Janthinobacterium sp. CG_23.3. The sequence continues at coordinate 24,640 of NZ_JBJXIB010000017.1, forward strand.
TTCGCCTGCCCGCACTGGACCTTCGGCGTCGCCATGTACGGTTTCCGCTCGGCCGGCGAGATCGTCTGCACGTATATCGAGAACGGCGTCAGCCGCCTGGGGCGCCTGCGGGCCGGCGGCGCCAAGCTGGAAACGATAGCCAATCCCTACCAGGAGATCCGCGAGCTGCGCGTCGGCCCCGGCTTCGTCGCCCTGCTGGGCGGCGGCCCGACCATTCCGCTGGAGCTGGCGCGCATCGACTTCGCCAACGGCGAGCTGGAGGTGCTGGCCCGCTCGATCGCCGAGCCGCCCGCCGGCGCCTACCTGTCGGTGCCCGAGAGCGTGGTCTATCCGAGCAGCGGCGGGCGCCAGGCGCACGCCTTCTTCTACCCGCCGCGCAACGACGACTATGCCGGCGGGCCGGGCACCAAGCCGCCGCTGATCGTCATCATCCACGGCGGCCCGACCAGTATGGCGAGCAACACGCTGAAGCTGGCGACGCAGTTTTGGACCAGCCGCGGCTTCGGCGTGCTCGACGTCAACTACGGCGGCAGCAGCGGCTTCGGCCGCGCCTACCGCGACGCCCTGCAGGGCGAATGGGGCGTCGTCGACGTCGACGACTGCGTCGCCGGCGCGCGCTACCTGGTCGAACGCGGCCTGGTCGACCCGGAGCGCCTGATCATCCGCGGCGGCAGCGCCGGCGGCTACACCACCCTGTGCGCGCTGACCTTCCACGACGTGTTCAAGGCCGGCGCCAGCTATTACGGCGTGTCCGACCTGAAGGGGCTGGACCAGGATTCGCACAAGTTCGAGTCGCATTACAATGCGTACCTGATCGCGCCGGCGCCGCGGGCCGAGGCGCTGTACCTGGAGCGCTCGCCGATCCACCATACCGACCGCCTGAAGCGGCCGATGATTTTCTTCCAGGGCCTGGACGACAAGGTGGTGCCGCCGCAGCAGTCGGTGTTGATGGTCGAGGCGCTCAAGGCGCGCGGCGTGCCGGTCGCCTACGTCGAGATCGAGGGCGAGGGCCACGGCTTCCGCAAGGCCGAGAACATCGTGCGCACGCTGGAGGCGGAGTTGTATTTCTACCTGCGCGTGTTCGGCCTGGACGCGCCCGGCGCCGCCGCCGCGGTGCGGATCCACAACCTGCCCTGACGCCCAATCCGACGCGACCACATTGAAGCACAACAGATGGAACCTGCATGATCGACCAGCAACTGCTTACCGAATTTAACGCCCTCGAGGAACACGAAAAAATGATCATGGCGCTGTTGGCCATCGTCGGCGAACCGATCGGCAAGCACGCGCTGTGCGAGCACCTGCAGCGCGCCAACATTAACGAGCCCGACGGCACCCACTTCCGCCTGGCCGTGGTGCTGGTGGCGCTGCAGCGGCTGGTGCGCCTGGCGATGCTCAGCGAGGCGGTGGGGCGCGGCTTCAGCATCGACTCGACGCTGCGCTGGCCGGCCATCCGCGCGGCGATCGAAGCCTGCCGCTTGCGCGACCTGTGCGACGCCGTCGAAACCATCAGCCCGGTGCGCCGCAGCTGGGACCATTTCGTCGAGCTGCGCAGCTACCGCCAGGGCGTGGCGCGCCTGCGCATCGCCCTGCTGCGCGGCGACGCCCCGCAACAGGTGGCGCCTATCCTCAACGCCTGCCTGGCCTGCTACGAGGCCGGCCAGTTGCATCCGCTGATCGATATCTGCGCCCGGCCGTTCGAGCCGGAGATGATGGCGCGCATCCATCCCCAGTTGCAGGACGAGATACTGGCCATCTTGGTCAACCACAGCCAGCGCGAGCCGGAGACGGCGCCGACGCTGGCGCTGTTCTGCGTCCAGCACCTGCAACGCCGGCTGGAAGCCGGCGAGCCGCCGGCGGCGGCGCTGTGCATGGCGTTGGCCGAGCACGCCATCGTCTGCGGCGCACTCGAACAGGCCGACGCCCTGCTGCGCAGCGCCCAGGGCGCCCTGGCGCAGTTCCTGCGCTGCGCCGCCGCGCAATTGCGCGGCGACCAGGACGGCGCGCTGGCCGGCTACGACGCGGCGCTCAAGCTGCTGCGGCGCGAAAGCGGCAAGCGCAAACTATGCTTCCCCGGCATGGGCGGCCATTTATACGTGCTGGCCCTGCTTCGCAGCAACGACCCGAAGTTGCTGAAGCAAGCCGAAACCTACCTCGACTTGGCCCTGCGCGCCCAGCACAACCACGACAGCACCGTCTACCAGCAACTCAGCATGCTGCGGCAGATCCGCGCCGGCACCTTGCAAGCCGACGCGCTCCCCTCGCGCAACTGGGAAACCCAGTTGCAGGCGCAAATGTTCCAGGCCCTGCTGTACTACTGGCTGGCGCTGCCGCAACTGGAAGAACGCAAGCCGCAGTTGCAGCAACTGGTGCGCCAGGCCAACGCCGGCGGCTTCTATTTCATCGCCGCGCAGGCCGCCGGTCTGTTGGGCCGGATGGGCGACGCCGAGCTGGACGACTATGCGGCGATGCTGCGCAAGCGCCACGGCTTCGTCGACCTGGCGCCGTGGTTCGAGCGGCAGGAAGCCTGGCAGCGCCAGCTCAGCGCGCTGATCAACCTGCAGCCGCAGGGCGGCGCCGGCGCGCCGGCCCAGGTCGACGGCAAGAGTTCGCGGCTGGTCTGGCTGATCGGTTTCAACGAGCGCGACGGCGTCTCCGAGATCGAGCCGCGCGAGCAGAAGCGCGACGCCCGCGGCGCCTGGAGCAAGGGCCGCGCGATGGGCTTGAAACGCCTGTACGACGAGGCCGCGACGATCGACTTCCTGGCGCCGCAGGACGTGCGCGTGGCCGCCTCGATCGGCCCGTTCGCGCAATACTACTCGTCGTCGCCGCGCTATGAAGTCGAGCGCGAAAAGGCGCTGGTGGCGCTGGTCGGCCACCCGCTGGTGTTCCGCCTGGACGCGCCCGAGACCCGCCTGGACTTGCTGGCCGGCGCGCCGGAACTGCTGATCAAGGCCAACGGCGGCGAGCTGTGGATCACGCTGCAGCCGCCGCTGCCCGAGCACGGCGCCGGCATCGTCGTCACCAAGGAAACCCCGACCCGCCTGCGCGTCATCCACATCCTCGACGAGCACCGGCGCATCGGCGCCATCGTCGGCGCCGGCCTGGCCGTGCCGCTGCACGCCGAACAGCAGGTGTTGCAGGCGATCGGCGCGCTTTCCTCGCTGGTCACGGTGCAGTCCGACATCGTCGGCGGCGCCGACAACGTCGAGCAAATCGCCGCCGACGCCCGCCTGCACGTGCATCTGCTACCCTACCAGCAGGGTCTGAAAATGCAAATCCTGGTGCGCCCGCTCAGCGACGGCGGCGCCTACTACGCGCCCGGCAGCGGCGCCGAGAGCGTCTTCGCCGACGTCGCCGGCCGGCCGGTGCAGGCGCGCCGCGAGCTGAACGGCGAGCGCGAGGCGCGGCGCCAGCTGGTCGACAAGTGCCGCGCGCTGGAGGCGGCCGACGAGGAGCACGGCGAATGGCTGCTGGGCCAGCCCGCCATGTGCCTGCAACTGCTGGTCGAGCTGCAGGAGCTGGACCCGGAAACGCTGGTGCTGGCGTGGCCGGAGGGCGAATCGTTCCGCGTCAGCAAGCGCGTCGAGAGCCAGCAACTGCGCCTGGCGATCAAGGGGGAGAAGGACTGGTTCGCCGCCAGCGGCGAGTTGCAGATCGACGAGGGCAAGGTGCTGGACCTGCGCGCCCTGCTCGAATTGATACAAAACGGCAAAAGCCGCTTCGTCGCACTGGGCGAAAACCAGTTCCTCGCCCTCAGCGACGAGCTGCACCGGCGCCTGTCCGAGCTGGCCGCCTACGGCCAGGCGCACGGCGACGGCGTGCGCGTGCATCCGCTGGCCTCGTTCGCGCTGGAGGAGCTGGCCAACGACGCCGGCGGCGTCAAGGCCGACAAGCTGTGGAAGGAGCACATGGCGCGGCTGCGCGACCAGGCCGGCTACGTGCCGCAACTGCCGAGCACGCTGCAAGCCGAGCTGCGCGACTACCAGCTGGCCGGCTTCGAATGGCTGGCGCGGCTAGCCAACTGGGGCGTGGGCGCCTGCCTGGCCGACGACATGGGCCTGGGCAAGACGCTGCAGGCGCTGGCGCTGATCCTGGCGCGCGCGCCGCACGGCCCGACCTTGGTGGTGGCGCCGACCTCGGTGTGCATGAACTGGCTCAGCGAGGCGGCGCGCTTCGCCCCGACCCTGAACCTGGCACTGTTCGGCGCCGGCGACCGCAAGGAAACCCTGAGCGGCGCCGGCGCCTTCGACCTGGTGGTGACCAGCTACGGCCTGCTGCAACAGGAGGCGCAACTGTTCGCCGACGTCAAATGGCACACCGTCGTGCTCGACGAGGCGCAGGCGATCAAGAACGGCGCCACCAAACGCTCCCAGGCGGTGATGGCGCTGCAAGCGGACTTCCGCATGGTGGCCACCGGAACGCCGCTGGAAAACCACCTGGGCGAGCTGTGGAATTTGTTCCGCTTCATCAATCCCGGCCTGCTCGGCACCCTCGACCAGTTCAACCTGCGCTTCGCCGGCCCGATCGAGCGGGCCGCCGAGCCCGGCGCCCGGCTGCGCCTGCGCCGCCTGATCCAACCTTTCATCCTGCGCCGCACCAAGTCGCAGGTGCTGTCGGAGCTGCCGCCGCGCACCGAGATTGTGATGCAGGTCGAATTGTCGGCGCAGGAAACGGCGCTGTACGAATCGCTGCGCCGCGCCGCCCTGGAAAAGCTGGCGATGGTCGAGGAGCCGGCGGCGAAAAAGGCGATCCAAATCCTGGCCGAAATCATGAAACTGCGGCGCGCCTGCTGCAACCCGCACCTGGTGGCGCCGGAACTCGGGCTGGCCAGCAGCAAGCTGGCGGCGTTCGCGCAACTGCTTTCGGGGCTGCTGGAAAACCGCCACAAGGTGCTGGTGTTCAGCCAGTTCGTCGACCACCTGAGCCTGATCCGCCAACACCTCGACCAGCACGGCGTGCGCTACCAGTACCTGGACGGTTCGACCCCTATGCTGGAGCGCAAGGTGCGGGTCGACGCCTTTCAGGCGGGCGACGGCGACGTCTTCCTGATCAGCCTGAAGGCCGGCGGCATGGGCATCAACCTGACCGCGGCCGACTACGTGATCCATATGGACCCGTGGTGGAACCCGGCGGTCGAGGACCAGGCCTCGGACCGGGCCCACCGCATGGGCCAGTTGCGCCCGGTGACGATTTACCGGCTGGTGGCCAAGCACACCATCGAGGAAAGCATCGTCAACCTGCACAAGCACAAGCGCGACCTGGCCGACAGCCTGCTCGAGGGCAGCGACGCGGTTGCGCGCATGTCGGCCGGCGACATGCTGGGCATGCTACAAGAAGGCTTGCGGCAATAGCCCGCGCACCGGCCGGCCGCGGCGGTGTTGGGCCGGCGCGGCGATCCGTGGCATTATCCGCGCACCACCAGACAAGGAAACTTATGGAAGACAGCAACGAATCCACCATCGGCCACTCGGCCACTCTACTGTGCGGCAAGTCCTGGACCGCCTACATCGGCATCACCATCGTCGCGCTGCTGCTGTTCTTCGGCCTGCTGCCGCTGGCGTTCAACTTCAACCAGATGGCGGCGGCCGGCGTGCTGGCCGTGTCGGCGCTGCTGGTCGGCTACCGCGTGCTGCTGATCCGCAGCTACCAGCTCTACTACGACGACGTCGGCGTTTGGCTCAGCTCGGGCATCCTGCCTTGGAGCAAGGGCGTCGCCGGCGTCAAATGGCGCGACATGGACGAAGCCAGCTACGTGCCGAACTTCCTCAGCTGGCTGTGCAAGTCCTACACCATCCGCATCGGCCACCGCTTCACCAAGTCCAGCGAAATCGTCCTCACCGGCATGGCCCGCGGCAAGGACGCCGTCGCCACCCTGAACGGCCACCACCAGGAACTGATACGCCGCGGCGCCATCGCCTGAGGGCCGGCTTGTAAAGCGCGTGTAACAGCGCGATGCAACAACGCCGATTGATGATAATCTGGCGGCCTCGTCGAGGGGCGCTGCGTTCGGACAGGCCACCTCGTCGCCCAGCTTGCTAAATATTCAAGAGACTACGATGATCAAAACCAAAATCGCGCTGGCCGCCATGCTGATGGCGTTTGCGCTGACCCCGGCCGGCGCCGTCCAAAAAACGCAGAAACACGCCAAGGCCACGTCCTCCAGCGCGGCGCCGAAGAAAGCCGCCGCGTCCAAGGGCGCCAAGCCGTCCAAGGGTAGCCAGCCGTCGAAGCTCGCCAAGGCGGCGCCGGCGGCCGCCGCCGTTGCCGCGGTGGCGGCGCCGGTGGCGGCCAGCACCGAACGGCGCCAGGACCGCGCGCTCGACACCCTGAGCGGCCAATTCCTGACGGCGCTGTGGCGCATCGACCCGGAAAGCGCGATCGCCGCCGGCAAGTACGACAACGCCGCCCAACTGAGCATTCCCGACCAGGCCGGCCGCGCCAAACAACTGGCCTTTATCGCCGACTGGCAAACCCGCTTCGCCAAGATCGACGCGCGCCAGTTGTCCGACAAGCAGCGCACCGACCTGGCCCTGCTCAACAACAAGCTGAACTCGGACCGCTGGTATCTGACCACCTTGCGCGAATATGAATGGAACCCGGCCTATTACAACGTCGCCGGCGCGCTCGACTTCATCCTCAACACCGAATACGCGGCCCAGCCGCAGCGCCTGCGCACCCTGCTCAAGCGCATCGCCGGCGTGCCGCAATATTACGCGGCGGCGCGCGAGAGCATCGCCAACCCGACCCGCGAGCATACCCAGCTGGCAATCGCCCAAAGCGCCGGCGTGCTGACCGTGCTGGCCGACGTCGAGCGCGCGGCGCTGGCCTCGATCCTGACGCCGGCCGAGAAGCAGCTCTACAGCCAACGCGTCGGCGCCGCCCGCGCCGCGGTGAGCGGCTACACCGCCTGGTTGGGCGAACTCGACAAGACGCTGGCGCCGAACGGCGGGCGCTCGTTCCGCCTCGGGCGCGACTTGTACGAGCAAAAATTCGGCTACGACATCCAGTCCGCCAGCAGCGCCGAGCAAACCTACTTCAAGGCCCTGGCCGCGCGCGAGCAACTGCTGGTCAATATGGACAAGCTGTCCGACGAGCTGTGGAGCAAGACCATGGGCGAGGCGGCCAAGCCGGCCGACCGCACCAGCAAAATCGGCCTGGTAATCGACAAGCTGTCGAACCAGCACGTGGCGCGCGCCGATTTCTTCCCCGAAATCCGCCGCCAGATCCCGCTGCTGCAGGACTGGGTCAGCAAAAACAACCTGCTGACGATGGACCCGAAAAAACCGCTGGTGGTGCGCGAAACGCCGCTGTACCAGCGCGGCGTGGCCGGCGCCAGCATCGAGGCGCCCGGCCCGTACCGGCCGCAGGACAAGACCTACTACAACGTCACCCCGCTCGACAGCGAAACGCCGGAGCAGGCGGAAAGCAATCTGCGCGAATACAACCACTGGATTTTGCAGATCCTCAACATCCACGAAGCCATTCCCGGCCACTACACGCAACTGGTGTACGCCAACAAGTCGCCGTCTATCGTCAAATCGATCTTTGGCAACGGCGCCATGATCGAAGGCTGGGCCGTCTACGGCGAACGGATGATGCTGGAATCGGGCTACGGCGACAACGCGCCGGAAATGTGGCTGATGTATTCGAAGTGGAACCTGCGCAGCGTCACCAACACCATCCTCGACTACAGCGTGCACGTGCTCGGCATGCGCCGGGAGGAAGCGCTCGACCTGCTGACCCGGCAGGCGTTCCAGACGCCGCGCGAGGCGGCGGAAAAATGGCGCCGCGTGCAACTGACCTCGGTGCAACTGACCAGCTACTTCAGCGGCTACAGCGAAATCATGGAATTGCGCGAACAGCGCAAGCAGGCGCTGGGCGGCAAATTCGTGCTGAAGGACTTCCACGAGCAATTCCTCAGCTACGGCAGCGCGCCGGTGCGCGTCATCAAAGACTTGATGCAATAGTTAAGGTGTCGTAGGTCGGATGCACGGGCCGCCGGGGCGGACGCGTCATCCGACCATGTTGGCCGGCGCGCAACGCGCCGCGCCGGGCCAACGTTGTCGGGTTACGCCCTCGCGGGCTGACCCGACCTACGCAATGCGCTGCATCGTTTGCGGCCGCGCAAGGCCGGGGGCCGCACCACAGCGCCATTTCCGGGCGGGCTTATACAATGTGCAATAATGCCCAATGGCACCGAAATTCGGTCCTGCACCCGCCCCGCGGGTGCCATTCCTTACACTGGAGAACCATGAAACCGCAATTTCAACGTCCGACCGCCGCCTTTGTCGGCGCATCCTGGATAGCGCTGCTGATCGGCGCGCTGACCTATCTGACCGGCTTATGGAACAGCGCGATGCCGCTCAACGAGCAGGGCTATTACTTCACGATTTTGATGTACGGCCTGTTCTCGGCGGTCTCGCTGCAGAAATCGGTGCGCGACCGCCTCGAAGGCATCCACGTCACCAGTATCTATTTCGGCCTATGCTGGATCTCGCTGCTGTTGTCGCTGCTGCTGCTGGGTGTCGGCCTGGGCAACGCCACCTTGGCCTTGAGCGAAAAAGGTTTCTTCGCGATGTCATTCACGCTGAGCCTGTTTGCGGCGGTGGCGGTGCAAAAGAACGTGCGCGACATCTCCGGCAGCGAATCGAGCGAGAACCGCGACGGTATCAAGGACGACGTGGCGTAAGGGCGTTAAGTTGGCGCGTCGTAGGTCGGATGCGCGGGCCGCCGGGGCGCGACGCGATGCTCCAGCAAACCACGGGCAAGGCCGCGACGCCCGGCGGTTCAGCCCAGTTCTTCGGGCGCCTGGGTGGCTCTGACGAAGACCGGCGCCACCAGCAGGCCTAGTTCGAACAGCAGGCACATCGGGATGGCCAGCGAGAATTGGCTAACGATGTCCGGCGGCGTGACGATGGCGGCGATGACGAAGGCGCCGACGATGACATAGGGCCGCACTTCCTTGAGCTTGGCCACGCTGACCAGGCCCATGCGCACCAGGACCACCACCACCACCGGCACCTCGAAGGTGGCGCCGAAGGCCAGGCACATCGACATGACGAAGTCCAGGTAATTTTCAATGTCCGGCGTGACCGCGATCGAGGTCGGCGAAAATTCGCTGATGAATTTGAAGACCCGGCCGAACACCAGGAAATAGCAGAACGCCACGCCCGCCAGGAACAGCAGCGACGACGAGATCACCAGCGGCGCGATCAGGCGCTTTTCGTGGGCGTACAAGCCCGGCGCGATGAAGGCCCACAACTGGTACAGCACCCACGGCAGCGCGACGATCAGGGAAATCATCAGCGTCACCTTCATCGGCACCAGGAACGGCGAGACGATGCCGGTGGCGATCAGTTTCGAGCCGGCCGGCAGCGAGGCGATCATCGGCGCGGCGATGAAGTCGTAGATCTGCCGCGGGCCGGGCCAGTACATCAGCACGGCGCACACCAGCGCAATGCCGATCGAGGCCTTGACCAGACGGTCGCGCAATTCGATCAGGTGGGATACAAAGGTCTCTTCAACCGCGGGTTTGCTTGTCATTTAGTAAAACGATCCCTGGGATTTTCCGCCGGGGCGGAACTTGGCGACCCGCGCCGCGCCCGACAGCACGTGCATCTTGCCGCCGTTGCGTTGTTTGTACCAGGCCGGCACGGCCGAGCTGCGCAGCAGTTTCTTGCGGCGGAACTCGCGCGCCTTGCGCGCCAGGTCGTCGGTGCTGGCGACCGGCAGCGGCACGTCGTCGCGCCACGCGTGCTCGACGTCGGACAGCTTGTGCGATATCGAGTTTTCGACGTCGTCCTTGATCGAATGGGCCGCGTCCCGCACTTCCTTCTGCAGGCTCTTCAGCTCGTCGAGTTCGATCTCGCGGCTGACCTCGGCCTTGACGCTGTTCAGGTAGCGCTGGGCGCGGCCGTACAGCGAGCCCGCCATGCGCGCCACCTTGGGCAGCTTTTCGGGACCGATGACGATCAGCGCGACGACGCCGATGATGGCGAGTTTGGAGAGACCGAGATCGATCATAGGGTATCAAAGTCCAATACCGGCGGGACGCACAAGCCGCCCCGTACCGGTGCTCAGAGCTTGCTTTTCTCTTTCGCGTCGACGTCGATCGTGCTTTTCTCGGCGGCGACCTGGGACGGCGCGGCGCTTTGCGCCGGCTTCTCGTCCTCGCCCTTGATGCCGTCCTTAAAGCCCTTGACGGCCTTGCCGATGTCGCCGCCCATGTTGCCGATCTTCTTGGTGCCGAACACCAGCATCACCACCACCAGCACGATCAGCCAGTGCCAAATACTCAATGAACCCATTCTCTTCTCCTTGCCGGACGGTATGCGCCCGAAATCGTCGAACCACCAGCGCACAGTATAAGCGATGCGCGCATGTCATGTGCCTGTCACACTGGGGGCCGCGGCGCTCGCGTCAAGCCTGGCGCCCGCCGCGACGCCGGACTCAGTGCTGGCCGCGCCACGGCCGCGGGCCGCCGTACAGATGCAGGTGCAGATGGTACACCTCTTGGCCGCCGTCGGGACCGCTATTAATGAGGGTCTTGTATCCGCCGTTCGGCGTACCGTCGGCGTCGTACGAGACGGCGCAGCCGAATTCCAGCGCCAGCTTCGGCGCCAGGCTGAGCATTTTACCCAGCACCAGCGTGTGGCTGTCGTCGCACTCGGACAGGGTCGCCACGTGGCGCTTCGGAATCACCAGCAGGTGCACCGGCGCGGCCGGGTTGATGTCCTTGAAGGCCAGCAGGTCGTCGTCTTCGTAGACCACGCTGGCGGGAATTTGTTTGGCGGCGATTTTACAGAAAATGCAGTTGTCCACGGCGGCTCCGGCTTAGTGTTTGTTCGATTCGTCGGCGTCGCGCAGCTCGTCCTTGCGCGCCGCTTTTTCCTCGATGCCCGAGATGCCCTCGCGCCGCGCCAGCTCGTCGAGCACTTGCTGCGGCGTCAGGTTGAACTGCGCCAGCATCACCAGCGAGTGGAACCACAGGTCGGCGCACTCGTAGAGCACCTTGGCGCTGTCGTTGTCGCGGCGCGCGTCCTTGGCCGCCATGACGGTCTCGGTCGCCTCTTCGCCGATTTTCTTCAGGATCGCGTCGTCGCCCTTGGCGAACAGGCGCGCCACGTACGAGGTGTCGGGGTCGCCGCCGTTGATCAGTTTGCGCGACTCGATGATTTCGGCCAGGCGGTTCAGTGTTTCGCTCATTTTGTCTTTGCCGTGTCGGGGTAAATCGTTGCGGGGTCTTGCAGCACCGGCTCGGCCACCTGCCATTCGCCGGTTTTCTCGTCGCCGTCGAACTTCTGGAAGAAGCAGGAGTGGCGCCCGGTGTGGCAGGCGATGCCGCCGGTTTGTTCAATCTTCAGCAGCACCACGTCTTCGTCGCAGTCGAGGCGGATCTCCAGCACCTTCTGGGTGTGGCCCGATTCCTCGCCCTTGTGCCACAATTTCTTGCGCGAACGGCTCCAGTACACCGCCTCGCCCAGCTCGACGGTGCGCGCCAGCGCGTCGCGGTTCATCCAGGCGAACATCAGCACGTCGTTGCTGCCGGCCTCCTGGGCGATCACCGGCACCAGGCCGTTCTCGTCCCACTTGACCTTCTTGAGCCATTTGGCATTGCTTGCGCTTGTCGTTGGGTTCTGCATCTGTGTTCCTGTTCTTGTTGCAATCGACCGCAGGCTTACGCCAGGCGCATTGGTATGCCCTGTTGCGCCATGAAACGCTTGGCCTCCTGCACCGTGTGCTGGCCGTAATGGAAAATGCTGGCCGCCAGCACGGCGTCCGCCTTGCCTATCTTGATCCCATCAGCCAGGTCTTGCAAGCCGCCCACGCCGCCGGAGGCGATGACGGGGATGCCGACGGCGTCGGAGACGCCGCGCGTCAAGCCCAGGTCGAAGCCGATCTTGGTGCCGTCGCGGTCCATGCTGGTGAGCAGGATTTCGCCGGCGCCCATCCGTTCCATCGTCTTCGCCCACTCGAAGGCGTCCAGGCCGGTGGCGGTGCGGCCGCCGTGGGTGAACACTTCCCACTTGCCGGGCGACACTTGCTTGGCGTCGATGGCGACGACGATGCATTGCGAACCGTGTTTTTGCGAGGCGTCGAACACCAGTTGCGGATTCGTCACCGCCGAGGTGTTGATGCTGACCTTGTCGGCGCCGGCGTTGAGCAGGCGCCGCACGTCTTCGACCACGCGCACGCCGCCGCCGACGGTGAGCGGAATGAAGACTTGCGAGGCGACCGCCTCGATGATGTCGAAAATCAAGCCGCGGTTGTCGCTCGACGCCGTGATGTCGAGGAAGGTGATCTCGTCGGCGCCCTGCTCGTCGTAGCGGCGCGCGATCTCGACCGGGTCGCCGGCGTCGCGCAATTCGGTGAAGTTGACGCCTTTGACGACGCGGCCGTTGGTCACGTCGAGGCAGGGGATAATTCGTTTAGCAAGCATGATGGAACCAATATAAAGCCGGGGCGCGCTGGCCCCGGATAAGCCGCCGCCCGCCGCCGCCCGCCGCCGCGCCCGCTTGGGGCGGCGCGGCGGGCGCGTGGGCGGCCGCTGTTAGGCGGCGTCGCTCAGTTCGTCGGCGCGCAGTTGCGCCGACGCCAGGTCGATCGTGCCCTCGTAGATCGAGCGGCCGCAGATGACGCCCTCGATGCCTTCGGCTTGCACCGCGCACAGCGCTTCGACGTCGCCCAGGTTGTGCAGGCCGCCGGAGGCGATGACCGGGATCTTCACCGCTTGCGCCAGCTTGACGGTGGCCTCGATGTTGATGCCGCCCATCATGCCGTCGCGGCCGATGTCAGTGTAGATGATGGATTCGACGCCGTAGGCCTCGAACTTTTTCGCCAGGTCGATCACCTCGTGGCCCGACATCTTGCTCCAGCCGTCGGTGGCGACCTTGCCGTCCTTGGCGTCGAGGCCGACGATGATGTGGCCCGGGAAGGCGCTGCAGGCGTCGTGCAGGAAGCCCGGGCTTTTCACCGCGGCCGTGCCGATGATGATGTAGCTGATGCCGGCGTCGAGGTAGCGCTCGATGGTGTCGAGGTCGCGAATGCCGCCGCCCAGTTGCACCGGAATCTCATCGACGCCGTTTTCGACGGCGAACTCCTGCACCGCCTTCAGGATCGCCTTGACGGCGCCCTCGTTCTTCGGCTTGCCGGCGAAGGCGCCGTTCAAGTCGACCAGGTGCAAACGCCGCGCGCCTTGCCGCAGCCAATGACGCGCCATGTCGGCGGGGTTGTCGGAGAAAACGGTGGCGAGTTCCATATCGCCTTGTTGCAGGCGTACACAGTGACCGTCTTTCAGGTCGATGGCAGGAATAAGCAGCATGGTCAGGTTTGATTTATGAGTGGAAAGGGGAAGAAACGGCAAACACCGGCGCCCGGGTTACGGTTGCCAGTGGACGAAGTTCTTGTAGAGCTGCAAACCCGCGGCAGCGCTTTTTTCAGGGTGGAACTGGGTGGCGAAGATATTATCACGCGCCACGGCGCAGCTGAACGGCGCGCCGTACACGGTCTGGCCGACCGTGTGCGCGGCCACTTCCGGCTGGGCGAAATAGCTGTGCACGAAGTAAAAATACGCGTCGTCCGGAATGCCCGCCCACAAAGGATGAGACGCCGTTTGCCGAACTTGGTTCCAGCCCATCTGCGGCACCTTGAAGCGCGAGCCGTCCTGCTGCACCTGGCCGTCGAGCTGGAAACGCACGACCTTGCCGGGCAGCAAGCCCAGGCCGGCGGCGTCGCCCTCCTCGCTGGCGTCGAACAGCATCTGCTCGCCGATGCACACGCCCATCAGCGGCTTGCTGGCGGCGCCGCGCAGCAGCGCTTCCAGCACGCCCGATTCGCGCAGGCTGCGCATGCAGTCGGGCATCGCGCCCTGGCCGGGCAAGACGATCCGGTCGGCGCTGTCGATATCGGCAACGCCGCCGGAAATGATCACGTCGGCGTCCGGCGCGACCGCGCGCAGGGCCTGCGCCACCGAGCGCAGGTTGCCCATGCCGTAGTCAACCACAACAATTTTATTCATAGTGCCAATCAAAACTAAAGACAATCCGGAAGGGCGCGCCCCTCCGGCGCGGTTAAAGGCTGCCCTTGGTCGACGGAATCGTGCCGGCGGCGCGTTCGTCGAGTTCGGCGGCCATGCGCAGCGCCCGGCCGAAGGCCTTGAACACCGTTTCGCACTGGTGGTGGGCGTTGCTGCCGCGCAGGTTGTCGATATGCAAACTCACCAGCGCATGGTTGACGAAGCCGCGGAAGAACTCCAGCGTCAGGTCGACGTCGAAGCCGCCGATCATCGCGCGGGTGAACGGGATGTGGTACTCGATGCCCGGGCGGCCGGAGAAGTCCAGCACCACGCGCGAGAGCGCCTCGTCGAGCGGCACGTAGGCGTGGCCGTAGCGGCGGATGCCCTTCTTGTCGCCGATGGCCTTGGCCACCGCCATGCCGAGCGTGATGCCGACGTCTTCCACCGTGTGGTGGTTGTCGATGTGCACGTCGCCGGTCGCTTCGATGTCGAGGTCGATCAAGCCGTGGCGGGCGATCTGGTCGAGCATGTGGTCGAGGAAGGGCACGCCGGTGTTGAGCTTTTGCAAGCCCGTGCCGTCGAGGTTGATGGCGACGCGGATTTGCGTCTCGTTGGTCGTGCGCGTGATTTCAGCGGTGCGGTTCATGGGGAGGCTCTGGCGATTGGCTATGCGAGCGATGCCGTTATGGCATCGAGAAATACGGAATTTTCTTCCGGGGTGCTGACGGTGACGCGGACGCAATTGGCCAGCACAGCATGCATTTTACCCATATTTTTGACTAATACCTTGTGGGCGTGCAGTTTTGCGCACACTTCTGCCGAATCGGGCACCCGGATCAGGAGGAAATTCGCCGCCGACGGGAACACTTCGACGCCCGGCAGCGCCGCCAGCCGCGCGCTCAAGTCGCTGCGCGCGGCGCGCAGCGCGGCCGCCTGTTGGTTCAGCACGTCGATGTGGTCGAGCGCGAACTCGGCCGCGGTCTGCGTCAGCACGTTGACGTTGTACGGCGGACGCACCTTGTCGAACTGCTCCAGCAGTTCGGGCGCGGCCGACATGTAGCCGAGGCGGATGCCGGCCAGGCCCAGCTTGGACAGCGTGCGCATCACCACCAGGTTGGGGAACCGCGGCAGGCGGCCCATGAAGCTGTGCTGGGCGAACGGCTCGTAGGCTTCGTCGACGACGACGATGCCGTGCTCGCCCATGGCCTCGATCAGCGCGACCATGTCGTCGGCGTCGTACAGGTTGCCGGTCGGGTTGTTCGGGTAGGCCAGGAACAGCAGCGCCGGCTGGTGCTCGGCGATGGCCGCCAGCATGGCGGCGCGGTCGAGCGTGAAGTCGGCCCGCAGCGGCACGCCGACGAAGTCCATGCCGGCGAACTGGGCCGAGCGGGAGAACATGACGAAGGCCGGCACCGGCGCCATCAGCACGGCGCGGCGGTCCTGGCGCGCGGTGGCCATCGCCATGATCGAGATCAGCTCGTCGGAGCCGTTGCCGAGCAAGACGTCGTAACCGGCCGGCACGCCCAGGTGCCGGCAAATCTTCGCCTTCACCGTCGCGTAGTCGGCCACCGGGTAGCGGTTCAGCATGGCCGTGGCCAGGCGCTGGCCCAGCTCGGCGCGCAGATGCTCGGGCAGCAGGTACGGGTTTTCCATCGCGTCGAGTTTGATGTAACCGCTCGCGTCAGGCACGTGGTACACGCCGATCTCGCGGACGTCGGCGCGAATCGTGTTGCTGATGAGGTTTTCGATGAAAGACATGCTGCAAACGCTCCTAAAGTGAGACTTCTTCGGATATGGAATTCTTGGCTGGCTTGGCGGCGGCTTTCTTGGCGCGGGGCGTGGCGACCTTTTTGGCGACTTTGGCCACTTTCGCGGCCGGCTTGGCCGCGGCCTTGGCGGCGCGCTTGACCGGTTTTTTCTTCTCCGGCTCGGCCTGGTCCAGCGCCAGCAGGCGGGCGTTGATGATGTCGCAGTAGTCCTGGTTCAGCTCGAAGCCGACGAACTGGCGCCCGCAGCGCTTGGCCGCCAGCGCGGTGGTGCCGCTGCCCATGAACAGGTCGAGCACCACGCCGTCCGGCGGGCAGGAAGCCTTGACCATGCGCTCGATGATTTCGAGCGGCTTCTGGGTCGGGTGGTCGGCCCGCTCCGGGTGTTCCTTGTGCAGCCGCGAGACGCTCCACAGGTCCTTGGGGTTGTAGCCCACTTCGAGCCACTTGGCGCCGACGAAAATCGAGCGCGAGCGGGCCTTCTTGGTGGCGGCGTCGTAGGCGATGCGCACCGAGTCCAGGTCGAAGTAGTAGTCCTTGCGGTTGACGAAAAAGCCGATGGTGTCGTGCACCGACGAAAAGCTGCGCACGCTGCCGCCCATCGACGGCACCCGGCGGTCCCAGATGATTTCGTTCATCATCGTCATGCGCTGCTTCAGCATGACGAAGATCTCCGGCGAAAAACGCCAGGTCAGGAAGATGTACAGGCTGCCGTTCGGCTTCAGCTTGGGCAGCGCGGCGCTAATCCACCGCTCGGTCCAGCGCAGGTAGTCGGCCACCGTCTGCTGGTCCGAGGCGTTGCCGTAGTCCTTGCCCAGGTTGTAGGGCGGATCGGTGAGGATCAAGTCGATGGACGCGTCCGGGATGCGCGCCAGCCCGGCCAGCGCGTCCTCGCAGAACACCTGGTTGATCCAAGCCGTACCGTCGCTCATGGCGCCGGTGGCGTTGGCGTCAAGCGCAATTCGGCGCTGCGGGCGTGCGCCTGCAAGCCTTCGCCGTAGGCCAGTTCGGCCGCGACCTTGCCCAGCGTTTGCGCGCCGGCTTCGCTGACATAAATGATCGACGAGCGCTTCTGGAAGTCGTACACGCCCAGCGGCGACGAAAAGCGCGCGGTGCGCGAGGTCGGCAGCACGTGGTTCGGGCCGCAGCAATAGTCGCCCAGCGACTCGGACGAGAAGCGCCCCAGGAACATCGCGCCGGCGTGGCGGATCTGGTCGGCGTACTGCTGCGGCTCTTCGGCGGAAATCTCCAGGTGCTCGGCGGCGATGGCGTTGGCGATGGCGCAGGCCTCGGCCATGTCGCGCACCTTGATCAGGGCGCCGCGGTCGCCCAGCGAGGTGCGGATGGTCTCTTGCCGCGGCATCGTCGGCAGCAGCTTGTGGATGCTGGCCTCGACCCGGGCGATGTAGTCGGCGTCCGGGCACAGCAAGATCGCCTGCGCCAGTTCGTCGTGCTCGGCCTGCGAGAACAGGTCCATCGCCACCCAGTCCGGGTCGGTAGTGCCGTCGCAGATGATGAGGATCTCGGACGGGCCGGCGATCATGTCGATGCCGACGATGCCGAACACGCGGCGCTTGGCGGCGGCGACGTAGGCGTTGCCGGGGCCGACGATCTTGTCGACCGCGGCGATGGTCGCGGTGCCGTGCGCCAGCGCGCCGACCGCCTGCGCGCCGCCGATGGTGATGACGCGGGTGACGCCGGCGATCGCCGCCGCCGCCAGCACCATCTGGTTCTTCACGCCGTCCGGGGTCGGCACCACCATGATGATTTCGGCGACGCCGGCGACCTGCGCCGGAATCGCGTTCATCAGCACCGACGACGGATACGCCGCCTTGCCGCCCGGGACGTAGATGCCGACCCGGTCCAGCGGCGTGATCTTCTGGCCCAGCACCGTGCCGTCCGGCTCGGTGTAGCTGAAGCCCTGCAGCTCCCGCTTCTGGCGTTCGTGGAAGGCGCGCACGCGCACGGCGGCCGTTTGCAGCGCCTCGCGCTGGGCCGCCGGCAGCGCCGTCAGCGCGGCCTGCAACTCTTCCTGCGAAACGTCGAAGGCGGCCATGCCGGCGGCGCCGCCGTTCGGGATGCGGTCGAAGCGGTTGGTGTATTCCAGCACGGCGGCGTCGCCGCGCGCCTTGACGTCGGCCAAGATGGCGGCCACCGCGGTTTCAATCGCCGCGTCGGTGCCGGCTTCGAACGCAAGCAGCGCGTCCAGTGATTGTTTGAAATCGTCTTGGGTTGAATCGAGCTTGCGTATCGTAATCGACATAATGGGTTCCAGCGGACTAGCCTTGGTTTTTTGAGGCGCGTTCAAATGCTTCGATGATCGGCTGCAGACGCTCGCGCTTGAGCTTGAGCGCGGCCTGGTTGACCACCAGGCGCGAGGAGATCTCCATGATGTGCTCGACCTCGACGAGGTTGTTGGCGCGCAGCGTGCTGCCGGTGCTGACCAGGTCGACGATGGCGTCGGACAGGCCCACCAGCGGCGCCAGCTCCATCGAGCCGTACAACTTGATCAGGTCGACGTGCACGCCCTTGGCGGCGAAATGCTCGCGCGCGGTCTGCACGAACTTGGTCGCCACGCGCAGGCGCGCGCCCTGGCGCACCGCGGTGTCGTAGTCGAAGCCGGCCTTGACGGCGACCGACATGCGGCAGGCCGCGATGTTCAGGTCGATGGGCTGGTACAGGCCCTCGCCGCCGTGCTCGAGCAGCACGTCCTTGCCGGCCACGCCGAAGTCGGCGGCGCCGTATTGGACGTAGGTCGGCACGTCGGTGGCGCGCACGATGATGACGCGCACGTTCGGATCGTTGGTCTCCAGGATCAGCTTGCGCGAGGTTTCCGGATTGTCCAGCACCGTGATGCCGGCCGCTTCCAGCAGCGGCAGCGTGTCGTCGAAAATGCGGCCCTTCGACAGCGCCAGGATCAGCTGGGAGGTGTCGCCGTGGTTCGATCGGTTCATGGTCATCCCCTTATTTCACGCGCACGATGTCGGCGCCCACCGCCGACAACTTCACTTCCATGCGGTCGTAGCCGCGGTCGAGGTGGTAGATGCGGTCGATCAGGGTTTCGCCCTCGGCGGCCATGGCGGCGATCACCAGCGAGGCCGAGGCGCGCAGGTCGGTCGCCATCACGGGCGCGCCGCGCAGGCGCTCGACGCCGGCGATGATGGCGGTCTTGCCTTCGATGGTGATGGCCGCGCCCAGGCGGTTCATTTCCTGCACGTGCATGAAGCGGTTCTCGAAGATGGTCTCGGTGACGCGGCTGGCGCCGCCGGCGACGGTGTTGACGGCCATGAACTGCGCCTGCATGTCGGTCGGGAAGCCCGGGTATTCGGTGGTGCGGAAGCTCACCGGGGTCGGCCGGCGCGACATCTGCGCGCGGATCCAGTCCGGCCCGAAGGTCATCACCAGGCCCATGTCGCGCAGCTTGTCGAGGGCGGCGTCGAGGATGTCGACGCGGGTGTTTTTCAACGTGACGTCGCCGCCGGTGGCCGCGACGGCGCACAGGAAGGTGCCGGTTTCGATGCGGTCGGCGATGACGGCGTGGCTGGCGCCGTGCAGTTCGGCGACGCCCTGGATGACCAGGCGGTCGGTGCCGATGCCTTCGATCTTGGCGCCCATTTTCACCAGCAGGTTGGCCAGGTCGGTCACTTCCGGCTCGCGCGCGGCGTTTTCCAGGATGGTTTCGCCGTCGGCCAGGGTCGCCGCCATCAGCAGGTTCTCGGTGCCGGTGACGGTGATCATGTCGGTGACGATGCGGGTGCCCTTGAGCTTTTTGCACTTGGCGTAGATGTAGCCGCCCTCGATGGTGATCTCGGCGCCGAGCGCCTGCAAGCCCTTGATGTGCTGGTCGACCGGGCGCGAACCGATGGCGCAGCCGCCCGGCAGCGACACCTTGGCCTGGCCGAAGCGCGCCAGCAGCGGACCGAGTACCAGGATCGAGGCGCGCATGGTCTTGACCAGCTCGTAGGGCGCTTCCAGGGTGTCGATGGCGGCGCCGTTGAGCACCACGCGGTCGTCGTCCCGGGCGACCTTCAGGCCGGTCTGGCCGAGCAGCTTGAGCATGGTCTTGACGTCGTGCAGATGCGGCACGTTGCTCAGTTCCAGGTCGCCCGCGGTCAGCAGGCCGGCGCAGAGGATCGGCAGGGCGGCGTTCTTCGCGCCGGAGATGGCGATGTCGCCGGACAGGCGCTTGCCGCCTTGAATGAGGAGCTTATCCATGCTTGCTTATCCTTGGTATTCTTCTGGGGTCAGGGTTTTCATCGACAGCGCGTGGATTTCCTCGCGCATGCGGTCGCCCAGGGCCGCGTAGACCAGCTGGTGGCGCTGGATCAGGCGCTTGCCGGCGAAGGCCGGCGAGACGATCACGGCGGTGAAGTGCTGGCCATCGCCTTCCACTTCCAAATGGGTGCATTCGAGGCCGGCGGCGAGATAGCCGTGAATCAGTTCTGGGGTGGTGGTCACGATTTTTCCTTGGTGCGTAATAAGTGGTGTTGAATCAGGTATTCAAAGGCCGCTGGCCCGGACAAGAAACCAGAGGCGCGAACCCGGGGTCAGACCTTCTCGCCTTGGCGCTGGGGATCCGACCCCGGCTCCATGCCTGTGGTTGTAATGTATTCCCCGGCATCTTAACTTAACGGCTAGTGGCGCAGCCGGTAGCCGCTTTTCAGCAGGCGGATCGACAGCAGCGCCAGCATGATCAAAAAGCCGCCGACGATGGCCAGGCTAAGCAGCGGGTTGACGTCGGATTTGCCGAAAAAGCCGTAGCGAAAGCCGTCTATCATATAAAAGAACGGGTTCAAATGCGAGACCGATTGCCAGAACGGCGGCAAGGAGTGGATCGAATAGAACACGCCCGACAGGAAGGTGGCCGGCATGATCAGGAAATTCTGGAACGCCGCCAGCTGGTCGAACTTCTCGGCCCAGATGCCGGCGATCAAGCCCATGGTGCCGAGCATGGCCGCGCCCAGGAAGGCGAACAGCAAAATCCACAGCGGCGCCTCGAACGACAGGTCGGCGAACCAGACCGTGACGGCGAACACGCCGCCGCCGACGGCCAGGCCGCGCAGCACCGCCGCCAGCACGTAGGCCGAAAAAATCTCCCAATGCGACAACGGCGTGAGCAGCACAAACACCAGGTTGCCGGTGATTTTGGACTGGATCAGCGACGACGAGGCGTTGGCGAAGGCGTTTTGCAGCACGCTCATCATCACCAGGCCGGGAATCAGGAAGGCGGTGTAGCTGACGCCCGGGTGCACTTCGACGTGGCCTTCCAGCACGTGGCCGAACACCAGCAGGTACAGCATGGCCGTCAGCACCGGCGCGGCCACGGTCTGGGTCGCCACCTTCCAGAAGCGCAGCGTTTCTTTGTAGACCAGGGTGCGGAAACCCGTCGATATCATAATGTTCCCTTGTCCATGATCTGCAGGAAGATGTCTTCCAGATCGGCTTGTTGCAATTGCATTTCGTCGATCACGGCGCCGCTCTCGCGCAGGCGCGCCAGGATCTTCTCCACTTCGGCGTATTCGTTGACGCGCAGGCTGAACTTGTTCGGCGGCGCCGCCTCGTCCGGATGCGTGACCAGGTGGCGCAGGTCGGCCGGCAGCGCGCCGCTCTTCAGGTGCAGCACCAGTTGCGAGCCGGAGATGCGGCGGATCAGCGCCGACATCGTGTCCAGCGCCACCACCTTGCCGCTTTTGAGCATGGCGACGCGCTGGCACATGGCCTGCGCCTCTTCCAGGTAATGGGTGGTCAGCACCACGGTGTGGCCCTCGCGGTTCAGGCGCGCGATGAACTTCCACAGCGTCTGGCGCAGCTCCACGTCGACACCGGCGGTCGGCTCGTCGAGCACGATCACCGGCGGCTTGTGCACCAGCGCCTGGGCCACCAGCACGCGCCGCTTCATGCCGCCCGACAGCGCGCGCATATTCGTGTCGGCCTTGCTGGTGAGGTCGAGGTTTTCCATCACCTCGTCGATCCAGCGGTCGTTGTTGTTCAGGCCGAAATAACCCGATTGCAGGCGCAGCGTCTCGCGCACCGTGAAAAACGGGTCGAACACCAGTTCCTGCGGCACCACGCCGAGCGCTTTGCGGGCGGCGCGGAAGTCGCCGACGACGTCGTGGCCGTGGATCTTGACGCTGCCGCCATCGGGCCGGATCAGGCCGGCGATGATGGAGATCAAGGTGGTCTTGCCGGCGCCGTTCGGACCCAGCAGGCCGAAGAACTCGCCCTCTTCGATGGCCAGCGAGACGCCGCCCAGCGCCTTGAGCGACTTGTAGCTCTTCTCGACATTCGTAATTTGGATTGCTGTCATGCTTGGCTTCTGTATAGGGTGCTGCAATGTGGCGCGCCGGAGCGGCTCGGGTGCATGGGCCGGTCGGGTCGGCGCAACGCGAGCCGACATTGCCGACGCACAGGCGATTGTCCGGCCGTGCAACGTTCAATTATATGGGAAATTCAACTCGGAAGAGTCGAACCGGCAATTACCGGCTTGGAGCGCGGGAGCGGAACAGGGGTAGCGGCGGGGACAGGGTCAATGATGGTGCAGGTCGGCCGGACTGGCGTCGGTCGCCTTCAGCGTGCTCGACACGAGGTCGCAGACGCCGTACAGCCGGGTCAGGCTTTTCAGCTTGGGCGGCAGGTTCTTCAGTTCCAGCTTCAGGCCGGCCGCGTCGGCGGCGCGTTGCCACGCCAGCATCACCGACACGGCGGCCGAGTCGACCTGGCTGACGTTGCGCAGGTCGAACACGGTCTGGCCGGACTTGATCGCGTCGACACCCTGCTCCAACGCCGCCTTGGCGTTGAGCACTGTCAGCGAAGTCAGCGATTGCAGGGTATCGAGCGGGTCTGGCATGGTGGACTTCTCTGGCTTATTTGCTTGCGGCTTTGATCGGCTTGCTGGCGAGCTTCTTGTTCTTCTCGGCCAGGGTCTTGATCAGGCCGTCGACGCCCGATTTGCTGATTTCGCTGGCGAAACTGCCTTTGTAGGTTTCGACCAGCCACGCGCCCAGCACGTTGATGTCGTAGATCTTCCAGCCCGCCGGACCCTTGGCGACGCGGTAGTTCAGCATGACCGGCTCGCCGCGCGCGACGTTGACCTGGGAGCGCACTTCGACTTCGGTGTCGCTAGGCTGGGCGCGCAGGGCCTTGAATTCCACGGTTTCGTTCTTGACCTGCGACAAGGCGCCCGAGTAGGTGTAAATCAGCAGGGTGCGAAACTCCGCCGACAACAGTTTTTTCTGCTCGGCGGTGGCGTCGCGCCAGTGGCGTCCGGCGGCCAGCGCGGTCATGCGCTCGAAATCGACGTAGGGCAGGATTTTGCTTTCAACCAGGTCCATCACGCGGTTCTGGTTGCCGGCCTGGATTTCCTTGTCGGCCTTGGCCACTTCCAGCACTTCCTGGCTGATGCGCTTGACCAGCGCGTCCGGCGCTTCGTTGGCGGGGGCGGCGGCTTGGGCGCTCAGGGCGAAGGCCATGGCGGCGGCGCCTAGCAGTTGTTTCACTAATTTCATGTGTGTTTACCTTCCATATTGGTTGAACGGGTTACAGGCTGGCGTTGTGCCCGGCCGGCGCTTCCATGGTTAACTCTTTGACGGCCGGTTCGGATGACAGCGGCGCGGCGATTTCCGCGGCGACGGGTGCGCCGGCGCCGGTGTCGAGCGCGGCCGCGTCGTCCTTCTTGGCCTTGTTGCGCGGATTGCCGTCGGCGCCGAAAATCTTGTTTTCGCGTTGCTGCAAGTAACCGTCGCGGACGAATTCATAGCGGTCCAGCGCGGCGCCTTCCAGCAGGTTCGAGGCGTCGAGCAGGTAGGCGCGCTTGTCGATCAGGCGCACGCCGCTGCCGATGTTGCGCACGTTGACCGGGTCCTTGTAGCCCCACGGGTCGGCCTTGATGTCGAGCGGCAACGCGACCGTGTCGCGCATCGTCGACGGTCCCAGCAGCGGCAGCATGATATACGGGCCGGACGTGACGCCCCAGTAACCGAGGGTCTGGCCGAAGTCTTCGTCGTGCTTGGTCAAGCCCGCCTCGCTGGCGATGTCGAACAAGCCCAGTATACCGAAACTGGAATTGAGCATCACACGGGTGAAGTCGGACATGCCGGCCTCGCCCTTGCCCTGCATCAGGTTGTTGGCGGAACTCCAGACGTCGGCCAGGTTGCCGAAAAAATTGCCGACCCCGGTTTGCACGAACGACGGCAGCACCGCCTTGTAGACCTTGGCCACCGGCTTGAGCGCGACCTTGTCGACGGTGTCGTTGAAGGTGAACACGCCGCGGTTGAAACCCTCGAACGGATCGTTCGGATTGTTGGCGGTGGCGCAACCGCCCAGTGCGGCGGTGGCGGCCAGCGCGAAGGCGAGCTTGCTCAGGTTCATGGCGGTGGTCTTGGTGCTGTGGCTCATTTACTATCCTTTCCTTCCGCAGCCTTGCTGTAGATGAACTGATTGATCAGGTCTTCCAGCACGGTGGCAGATTGGGTCCTGCTGATTTTATCGCCGGTCACCAGATTGTTGGTGTCGCCGCCCGCTTCAATGCCGATGTATTGCTCACCCAGCAGGCCGGCCGTCAAAATCTTCGCCGAGCTGTCCTTGGGAAATTTATACCCTTCTTCGATATGCATCGTGACCAGGGCTTGGTATTGCTTGTCGTCAAATGTGATATTCGCCACCCGGCCCACCACCACGCCCGCGCCCTTGACTGGCGCCTGCGGCCGCAAGCCGCCGATATTGTCGAATTTGGCGGTCACGGCATAGGTCTTGGCAAACGAGATGGTGCTCATGTTACCGGCCTTCAAGGCCAGGAACATCAGCGCGATCACGCCCAGCAGCACAAACAAACCCACCCATACATCCATTGATTTACGTTGCATAACAATCCTAAATGATTTTCGCCAGCAGGCTTGTTCTGCTGACATACGATTCGACTACTTGCTGAACATCAAAGCCGTCATCATGAAATCCAGCCACCACACCATCAGCGAGGAAATCACGACCGTGCGCGTGGTCGCGCCGGCGACGTCTTCCGGGGTCGGCTCGGCCTGGTACCCCTGGAACAAGGCGATAAAGGTGATGGCGACGCCAAACACCATGCTTTTGATGAAACCGTTGGCGATGTCTTTCCAGATATCGACGCCGCTTTGCATCTGCGACCAGAACGAGCCCTCGTCGACGCCGATCAACTGCACGCCGACCAGGTAGGCGCCGAAAATGCCGACCGCGGTAAAAATCGCCTGCAGCAAGGGCATGGCGATCACGCCGGCCCAAAAGCGCGGCGCCAGCACCCGTTGGATCGGGTTCACTGCCATCATTTCCATCGCCGACAATTGCTCGCCGGCCTTCATCAAGCCGATTTCGGCCGTCAGCGAGGTGCCGGCGCGCCCGGCGAACAGCAGCCCGGTGACGACCGGACCGAGTTCGCGCGTCAGCGACAGCGCCACCAGCAGGCCGAGCGCCTGCTCGGAGCCGTATTTGTTGAGCGTGTAATAACCTTGCAGGCCCAGCACCATGCCGACGAACAGGCCGGAGACGACGATGATGACCAGCGAATGGGTGCCGAGGAAATACAGCTGTTCGGTCAGCAGGCGCGGCCGCCGCAGCAGGCCGCCCGAGGCGCCCAGCACGGTGAAGAAGGCGCGCATGGTGAAGCCCAGCGTTTCGACCGCGGTGCGCAGCCAGGCGCCGATGGCCGCCAGGACATCGAGGGCGATCATGCGGACCTCCCCAGACCCAGGTCGTCGGCCAGCGAGCGGCCCGGATAGTGGAAGGGCACCGGGCCGTCGGCCTCGGCGTGCACGAATTGCTTGACGTAGGGGTGGTTCGACGCGGCCATCTCGACCGGCGTGCCATGCGCAACGACTTTCCCCGACGACAGGAAATACACGTAGTCGGCGATGGCGAAGCATTCCTTGACGTCGTGCGAGACCAGGATCGAGGTCGAGCCGAGCGCGTCGTTCAGGTTGCGGATCAGGTTGGCGGCGACGCCCATGGAAATCGGGTCGAGTCCGGCGAAGGGCTCGTCGTACATGATCAGTTCCGGGTCGAGCGCGATGGCGCGCGCCAGCGCGACGCGGCGGCCCATGCCGCCGGAAATTTCGGCCGGCTTCAACTGGGCGGCGTTGCGCAGGCCGACCGCGTGCAATTTCATCAGCACCAGGTTGCGGATCAACTCTTCCGGCAAGTCGGTGTGCTCGCGCAGCGGGAAGGCGACGTTTTCAAACGCGGTCAGGTCGGTGAACAGGGCGCCGTGCTGGAACAGCATGCCCATTTTGCGGCGCAACTGGTATAACTCGTCGGTTTCCAGCGAATGGACGATTTGGCCGTCGACGTTGACCGAGCCCGAGCTGGGGCGCAACTGGCCGCCGATCAGGCGCAACACCGTGGTCTTGCCGCTACCGGAACCGCCCATGACGGCAACCACTTTGCCGCGTGGGAAATCCATCTGAAGGCCCGATAAAATCGAACGCTTTCCATAGGCAAAGTGTAGATCGCGGATTTCGACAAGATTAGGCACAACGAAGCTCTTTTTTTTTAATGGCGTATTGTAGTGCAGAACTACCAATGTCTGCAGAGGGCGGCCTTTTTTGGACCTCAAAAAAGTTAAGAATACAACATTAATGAACGAATAGTCAGATATTCAATTGTAAAAATGTTGCAATGTGCCAATACGCAACACCTGCGCGGCGCCGCTACGGGACGCGGCGGCCCCGCCTGGCCCCGGTTTGACGCCTTTGCTTCATTTTATCGCCGCCGCTACAGCTTACTTGAGAAACAAGTCGCGGTCCGGCGCGAAATGCGCGTACAAGGGCAGGAAGGCGCCGCCGACGGCGCGCGCGTCGGCGCCGACGGTGCCGCCCAGCACCTGCGGGCGGGCGGTGCCCTCCCAGCTATAGCATTCCTGCGCGCGCTCGACCTGGGCCAGCAACTGGTCGAGCAAGCCGCGGTCGAACGAGCCGTCGATGATCACCCCCTCCAAGTCGAGCAGGCAGGTGGCGCTGTTGATGGCCAGCGCGATGGCGCGCGCGGCGTCGTCGAGCCAGGTGACGGTGTGCGTAACGAAGGGTTCCTGCAGCGCGCGCCCGTCGTGGGCGGCGGCCGGGTCCAGCCCGGCCAGGCTGAACAACTGCTCCAGGTTGAACAGCGAGGCGTCGCCCAGCAACTGGCCGGGCGGGTTCCTGGCGCCGGCCGTGGCCAGGCCGAGCGGAAAGGAGCCGACGGCGCCGGCGTTGCCGTGCAGGCCGCCGTGCAAATGGCTGTTGATGACCAGGCCGCCGCCGATGAAGGTACCGACGAACACGTACAGGAAGTTCTTGATGCTGCGCCCGCGCCCGAGCACCAGTTCGGCGACGCAGGCCGCCGCCGTGTCCTTCGCGAACTCGACCGGCAATGGCGTCATCGCCTGGACGCGCTGGCGAATGTCGATGTGGTCCCACTCGTTGGCTTGTTCCGGCGCCATCTCCAACAGGTTTTGCCAGCCGCCCAGTTGAAACGGCGCGGCGATGCCGATGCCGCACAGGCGCGGCAGCAGCTTCGGCCCCAGCAGCACGGCCATGCTCTTCAGTGCCGACTCGATCTGGCCGAACACGGTGTCGGCTGCGGGGAAGGGGTAGGACAGCGAAAAGCGCTCGCGCGTCTTGCCGACGAAGTCGACCAGCAACACGTCCAGGCTGCGCCGGCCTATCTTGATACCGATCGAAAAAGCGCCGTCCGGATTGAGCATGATCGGCACCGATGGCTGGCCGACCTTGCCGCGCACCGGCGCGAGTTTGCTGACCAAACCCTCCTCGAGCAAGCGATTGATAATCAGGGAAACCGTTTGCGTGCTCAGATTGGTCAGCCGGGCCAGGTCGGCCTTCGGCATGCTACCGTGCAAGCGCACCGCCTGCAGCACCACCCGCTCGTTGAACTGGCTCATACCGATCTGGTTCGAGCCGCGCGGCCGCAGCCATTGAATATCGTCGTTGGCCGCTTGCGGCGCGGACGACTCGGTAAAGGTGTCTAACATGATGGGGCTGGGTCCGATTTCTACAGGCGTAAAACACATTCATTTTATTACATATCCAGCGGCCCGCCCCGCCGCATGCCAGAACGGCCAAGGCGCCGCCGGCGGCAAAACAACGCCGCGGCGCCGAACCGCGGTCAGACCCCGCGGGTCCGACCCCCTTGCTTGTCAGCGTAAAGCTAGGCCGCCAACGGCGCGCCAAGCACACCCTTCTTGAACAGGAAGTTCGCGTAAGGCTGCATTTCCCCGGTCTGCACGATAGCGTAGGCGCCCTTGACGCGCGCATAAAAAGCGAAGCGCTCAAGCGCCTCGCACTGCGCCGGCTGGGCCGCGCCGCTGTCGGCGAACTGCGCCAGCAAGTCGCGCTGCAAGCCCGACAAATAGCCGTCGGCCGTCTCGCACACCTTCATGAAGGCGACCGGCTGGCGCACCTTGTCGTCCAGCGGCAACACCGACAACACCGCCGCGCAGGCGCGCGCCAGGTCGACGCCCGGCAAGCGCACCAGCGGCTTGCCGGCGCCCAAGGTCTGGCCGGTGAAGTTGGCGTCGACCAGCACGACTTCGTCGCCATGGCCCATTTCGCACAAGATCTTCAGCAATTCCGGGCTGAGTAGTGGATCGATTCCTTTAAGCACGGGCTTCCTCCGGTAATTCCTCGACGTTCTTGGCGCCGGTCATCACGGCAACGGTGTCGGACATGCTGATGTGCTTAGGATTGACGACGGCGACGCGCCGGCCGAGCCGCTGGATGTGGATGCGGTCGGCGATCTCGAACACATGCGGCATATTGTGGCTAATTAAAATCACCGGCAGGCCGCGGTCGCGCACGTTGCGGATCAGCTCGAGCACCATATTGCCCTCCTTGACGCCGAGCGCGGCGGTCGGCTCGTCGAGGATCACGACATGCTTGGCGAAAGCGGTGCTGCGCGCCACCGCCACACCCTGGCGCTGGCCGCCGGACAGGGTGCCGACGGCTTGCTTCATGGAACGGATGCCGATCTTCAGATCGCGCATATGGGCCTCGGCCTCAGCCAGCATCTTTTTCTTGTCGATGATGCGCAGGAACCTGGAAATCATGCCCGGACGCAGCAACTCGCGGCCGAGGAACAGGTTCTCGGCAATCGTCATCGCCGGGGCCACGGCCAAGTCCTGGTACACCGTCTCGATGCCGTAACGGCGCGCGTCGATGGGCGACTTGAAATGCACCGGCTTGCCGTCGAGCAGCATCTCGCCCTCGTCGGGCACGGTGGCGCCCGACAGGGCCTTGATCAGCGAGGACTTGCCGGCGCCGTTGTCGCCGATGACGGCGAGGATTTCACCCGGCAGCAAATCGAAATCGGTGCCGTCGAGGGCGGTTACACTACCGTAGCGCTTGACCAGGCCGCGGGCCTGGAATACGGGTTGCACATTGCTTGTCATGATGATCAACCTTTCTTATGTGTAAGTTGATCGGTTGCCACTGCCAAGATTACCAGGATGCCCGTCACCAGGATCTGGTACACCGAGGACACGCCCATCAGGGTCAGGCCGTTGCGGAACACGCCGACGATCAGCACGCCGACCAGGGTGCCCATGATGGAGCCGCGCCCGCCGAACAGGCTGGTGCCGCCGAGCACGACCGCGGTGATGCTGTCGAGGTTGTCGGTCTGGCCGCCCTGCGGATCGCCGACGCCCATGCGCGCCACCGACATCAGCGCGGCAATGCCGTAGCACAGTCCGGCCAGCATGTAGACGCCCAGCAAAACCTTATTGGTGGCGATACCGGTCAGCCGCGCCGACTCGGGGTTGTTGCCGACCGCGTAGATGTGCCGGCCCGGCGCGGTGTCGCGCAGGAACAGCCAGGTCAGCACGTACAGCCCCAGCATCAGCACGGTGCCGAAGGTGAAGGTGGCTTGGCCGATTTGGAAGGTGTTGCCGAAAAAACCCATCGATTCCGGCAGCCCGGTGATGGTTTGGGCTTGCGAGTACAACTGTGTGACGGCGAAGGCGATGTTCATCGTGCCCAGCGTGACAATAAACGCCGGCAACTTGATCGAGGTGACCAGGGCGCCGTTGATAAAGCCGATCAGCACGGTGACGGCGATGCCGCACAGCACCGCCAGATAGGGGTTCATGCCGAGGTCGACGGCGAATTTGGTCATGACGACCGATCCCAGCGCCATCGCCATGCCGCACGACAAATCGATGCCGGCGGTCAAGATGATCAGCGTCTGGCCGATCGCGATGATGCCGACGACCATCACTTGCTGCAATATCAGGGAAAAATTCTGGCCGCTGAAGAAACGCTCGCTCTGCGACGCGAAGAACAGGCAGGCGGCGAGCAAGGCGATAACCGGCCCCAGTGTTGCGATCGACGGCAGAAATTTCGGGAGGGAGGAACTCATACATTATCCATATTCAATAGGGGAAAAGGGGGCGCGCCGGCGGCCGCGGTCGGCAGGGCGCTTGGCCCGCCAGAGCGCGGCCGCCGGCGTGGGCTTATTTACCCCAGCAAGAGCTCAGGCCGAACACCGTGTCGCGGCTCTCGACGCCTTTTTGCGCCTTGTCGCTGATCAGGGTAACGCCGGTGTCGACGTAGCCGCTGGCCTTTTTCCCGCTCTTGGCGTACTCGACGCCGGCTTCGACGCCCAGGCCCGCCATGTTCAGCGGATACTGTTGCGAGGTCGCCGCGATGACGCCGGCCTTGACGTCGCGCACGCCGGCGCAGCCGCCATCGACCGAGACGATCATCACGTTCTTTTCCTTGCCGAGGGCCTTGAGCGCCTTGTAGGCGCCGGCGGCGGCCGGTTCGTTGATGGTGTACACCAGGTTGATGTCGGGATTTTTCTGCAGGCAGTTTTCCATCGCCGTCTGGCCTTTGCCCTGGTCGCCGAAGCTGTCGGCCATGCAGACCACGTCGGCGGTTTTGACCAGCTCGATCGTCTTGGCGCTGACGCCCGGCGCGCCGAAGCCCGCCAGGAAACCGTTGTGGCGGGAAATACCGACAGGATGGCCGGGGAACAAGTCCAGCGTGGCGATTTTGGCGGGCTTGCCGGCGAAGGCCGCCTTGGCGTATTGGCCGATCAGCAAGCCGGCCTTGTAATTGTCGGTGGCGAACAGCGCGTCGGTGGCGTCCTGCGGCTCGGTCGGGCTGTCGAGGGCGATCACCAGCACGCCGGCGGCGCGGGCCTTCTTAATGGCCGGCACGATGGCCTTCGAATCGTTGGGCGTGATCATGATCGCCTTGGCGCCGGCGGCCACCATGTTTTCAATCGCCGTGACCTGGCCGGCGTTGTCGCCGTCGGCGCGCCCGGCCGCCGTCAACAGCTTGGCGCCCTTCAGTTTGGCGCGGTGCTGCGCGCCTTCCTTCATTTTCACGAAGAAGGGATTAGTATCGGTCTTGGTGATCAGGCCGACGATTGGTTCCTCGGCCATGGCGACGCCGCCGGTTGCCGTTAAGATAGCCAGTGCGATGCAGTGTTTGACGTTCATGTTGCTGTCTCCAGAATCTATTTGTTTTACCGGGAGGGCGAGTGCCTCGGCCTGGGGCGCCACCGCCAACGGCGGCACCCAAGTTCAATATACCCCCGGATAATTAATAAAACAAGTGCTTTTATATATTTTGCGGGCCAAAAAATTGGCCTGTGCGGCCCGCTTGCGACCGGGTTTAAAACCAGGTTTCAACCTGCACGCCAGCCGAGGCGCCCTCGGTCTTGCCACCGAACACGCCGGTGCTCGACAAGGCGCTGCCGGCCGCCGCGGCTTGCTGCGCCGCCTTATTCCACTTCGCGTAAGTAAGGAACAGGCGCAACTCCGGACGCGACCAGAAATTCTTCGCCAGCGCGACCGTCGGCGCAAACGTCACCTTGCTCAATTGCTGCGCCGCGCCGCCGCTACGCGAGGTGATGCGGTCGTGGCCCACTTCCAGTTGCAGCTTGAAATTGTCGGTCAAGGCGTAGACCGGGCGCACGCCGGCCGAGGTCCAGGTCTGGCTACCGGCGTCGCTCTTATCCTTCTGCACCAGGACCACGGCCGAGCCGCCGAACTCCGGCGTTACCTGCCAGTACAAGGTGTCGAACACACGGGTGCGGGTGACGTCCGAAGCGAAGGCCAGGCTGTCGGTGCCGCCGATCTTGATACCCGGGCCGACGCCGTACTGCACGCCGAACACGTTGTCGCCGCCCAGCACCTTGTTCTGCTTGTGCAGCGCAGACAGCGACCAGCCATTGTGCGTATTTGCCACCGAACTGTCGGCCTTGATCAGGGTCAGGTCGAACTTCAGCGTGCCGTCCGTGTTTACCGGCAATTCCTCGTAGCTGAAGATGTGACGGCTGGCGTCAGAATCGCGGGCGTTGTTGTTGCGCATCAAGGCGTAGCTGAACTTGCCCGGGCCGGCCGGAATCGACTGCACGCCGGCGCCGATGCCGTCGCCGTGGATGTACTTGAAATCGATGATATGGATGTCCGGACGGTCATAGAAACGCTTGCCGACCCACAAGGTGGCGCCGTTGAGAAACTCCAGATTCTTGGCTTCCATGAACACCTCGCCCAGCTTGAAGCTCTTGTCCGAATCGGATACGCCCACGCCGTCCTGGAACACCGTGCGCACTGTGCCGACGAAACTAACGCCGTTAGTGGCCTTGGCCAGCTCCTTGGTGTATGCCAACTCGCCATAGGTCGTGCATTCATTGCCCAGGCGGTAGTCGCCGGCGCCCGGCAGGCTATAGCACGCCTGCGAACCGTCGGACGAATTGCTACCCGCGCCAGTGCGGAAGTAGCCGTGGAAAATGCCTTCCGCCTCGCCGGCCGAGGCATGCCCCATCAGCGTGCCCAGCACGGCCATAGCAACTGCGCATTTGTTCATCGTTTTCATTGATTTCATCTCCGTTTTTATCGGTGCGGCCTTCAGACCACACGGTTTTTTCCGGGCGCCGCTGTGGGTGCGACGCCTTGTTTGGCGAGGGCAAATTTCCCCAGTTCCACGGTGCCGTTGCCAGCCCGTAAATTAATAAATCACTTTGATTTATTAACGTAAACAATAATCCTGTTTGAGCTGGGCAGTAAAGACCTAGTTTGCGTCAAGGCAAAAATACAACAAACGCGGGAGGAAGAGGGAGAGAAGGCCGGCGCCCAAGCGCACCCTTGCTTGCGGCGCGCGAGAGCCACACCGTCAGTTCTTATGCGGACTACCGGTTCGGCGACGCCAAGGAAGAGCAGGAATAACTTGAGTTGATAGGAGGTGATCTGGGCCGAATGCCGGGCGATTGCCCTTTGGCCCGCCCTGCGGCTGGGTTAGCCTACTCAGGCGCGCAGCCTGCCGAGAGCAACTTGCGGCCTACCGCCCAGAGCGCCGGTGGCCTGTTCGTTACTGATAGGCGTCTTGACCGACGTAGCCGCCGGCGTCGACGTCGATGCCGGGCAGCGCGGCCGGTCGATAACTCGGGCGGCGATACGTTCAAAAATACATTGCAAATCAACGGATTGTGCGCGCTAAATCATGGCCAAGCCACTTGCGTCAGATGGCGGATTTCAACGTCATATTTCTGGTCTTTTCCGATGTTCTTACTTTACACGCTTGAGCAAAATGGTATGCGCGTGATTGCGGGCCCGCCGCCGCCGTCCGTACCCTTGAGCACCTCGACGCTGTTGGCCATCTGGGCGATCGCCGGCAATTGGTCCGGTGCCGGCTCGGCCCTTGTCGTCCTTGAGGCCGGCGTTGTGCTTTTGCGCGGTGCCGGCCATGCTCAGTTGCAGTTCGTGGCTGCGCTCGATCTGCGACTGCGCCTCCTTCGAGTCGAGCTGGCTGCCGCTGGCGCCGTTGCGGGCGTCGCTCGACAGCAGCATCCCTTGGCCGGCGCGCAGCGCGGCGGCGTGCTCGGTTTTCAATTCGGCGCCGAAGCCGGCCTTGGCCAGGCGCTGGTTGTCGCTCTGGTGGCGCAGGTGGCCAGGTTCAGCTCGTCGGTGCCGCGGTGCGCCTTGGCGTGGCGCCGCAGCGACGGGCGCGACCGGCCAAATGGGCTTTCAAACGTCCATGTAACGCCACACAGTCAAGCCGTACGCGGAACCAAGGTTGAGCATCAATTCGCCTTGTTGGTACGATTTTACTTGCGGCGGAATATCAAGCACTTCCCACCGGCCCGTCTTGGGGCACGGCTGACCCGCAGTTGCGCGAAGCTCTCCGTCTGGCTGCACCGGAGCGCCTGAGTGAGTCGGCTCAGCCTGTATGCTTCTGGCGAAATCAACCAAATCCTTCGGATAAAATTGCGCGTCGCGGAAGCTGCGGTCGTCAATGTCGAGCAGGTAGGTGATGGCGGCGGCTTCCCATGCCCAGTAACCCATGAAGCTCGTGCCTCGGGTATGGCTGTCGTGATATGGCTCGCGGCGGCTGGCATGGTACCAGTCGTCCAGGTATCCCGTCATCAACTCGGGACGTTTCTCCTTTGGGGCTACAAATATTGTGACTATTCAGCCTGAGCGTACAGCGTAGAAAGTTGTTGTAAACGAATCGTGGATAACGCATCATGCGTGCATGCCACCAAAACCGCCC
>NZ_JBJXIB010000018.1:0-54041 GCF_046115965.1 Janthinobacterium sp. CG_23.3
GGAATCGCCAGCAAACGCTTAAAGGCAGGATGGAGCGCCGACTATCTTGCCAAGGTCTTGGGGCTGCCGGCCTGATTCTTCATGCAATCGCCCTGATGCATGCGGATCGTTATTGTGGGTAAGCCTGTGGAAAAGCATGCCCAAAAGAAGAGGATAAGTATTTGCTCTATTAGTCGCTAGTCCATCCAAATTTTCGCTATGACGTACTTAGTGAGCCTGTGTATAAGCCTGTGAAAAACACCGGTATAAGGCTTTGGCAAGCACGGTATAAGCATGTGTGCAAACGCTGGACAGGATGTGCATAAGCGGTGTACAACTTTCGCTCCAGCCCATCAAACAGCAATGCGAGTCTCAAACTTGCTGCGGAAGGTAGAAAAATACGTCTTCACGTTGCGCACATTGGCGTGCGCGGCGAACAGCCGGTGCGCCAGCGCGTGGTAGGCTGGCATATCGGCAACCTGCACGATCAGCACGAAGTCGGGTCCGGGCGAGACCCGGTAACACTGCAGCACGGCGGCCTCGGCGGCGACATGGCGCTCGAACTCCAGCATCCGCTCGGCGGCCTGGACGTCGAGCGTGATTTCGACGATGGCGCTCAGGCGCGCGCCCACCATCTGCGGCGCGACGATGGCGACTTGGCGCTCGATGACGCCGCTCTCGGTCAGATGCTTGACGCGGCGCAGACAAGTGGGCGCCGACACGTGGACCGCCAGCGCCAGCTCGCTGTTGCTTTGTGAAGAGTCAAGCTGCAGCGCATTCAGGATGCGACGATCGACTTCGTCGAGATGCAAGGTGGAGTCTGCCATGAACGCTTTCATCAATATGGAAAAGATTTTCAATGAAAATGAAATTATATTTCATTGAAAAATATCAGTGAAATATTCTTTCATATTTTAATTGAATTAGAAAGCATATTTCATAGTCTCTGCATTACGATGCGTCCATTCACTATTTTCCATTCAAGAGGCTCCCATGTGCGGCATCGTCGGCGCAGTAGCGCAACGCAATATCACCCCTGTCCTGCTCGAAGGCCTGAAGCGCCTGGAATACCGCGGCTATGATTCCTGCGGCGTGGCCTTGCACGTGGACGGCCAACTGCGCCGTTCGCGCAGCACCTCGCGCGTGACCGACCTGGAAAAACAGATCGACAGCGCGACCCTGGGCGGCTTCACCGGCATCGCGCACACCCGCTGGGCCACGCACGGCGCGCCGGTGTCGCACAATGCCCACCCGCACTTCTCGCCGAGCGACGAGAACGCCCGCGTCGCGCTGGTGCACAACGGCATCATCGAAAACCACGACGAGTTGCGTGCCGAACTGACTGCCCTCGGCTACGTGTTCCAGAGCCAGACCGACACCGAGGTGATCGCCCACCTGGTCGAACACATGTACAACGGCGACCTGTTCGATACCGTCCAGCACGCCGTCAAGCGCCTGCACGGCGCCTACGCCATCGCCGTGTTCTGCCGCGAGGAACCGCACCGCGTGGTTGCCGCCCGCCAAGGCTCGCCGCTGATCGTCGGCCTGGGCGAGGGCGAGAACTTCGTCGCCTCGGACGCCATGGCGCTGGCCGGCACCACCGACCAGATCATCTACTTGGAAGAAGGCGACGTCGTCGACTTGCAACTGTCGCGCGTCTGGATCGTCGACGCCGACGGCAAACCGGTCGAGCGCGACGTCAAAACCGTGTACGCCCACACCGGCGCGGCCGAACTGGGTCCGTACCGCCACTACATGCAGAAGGAAATCTTCGAACAACCGCGCGTGATCGGCGACACCCTCGAAGGCGTCACCGGCATCATGCCGGAACTGTTCGGCGACGGCGCCTACAAGGTCTTCAAACAGATCGACCGCGTACTGATCCTGGCCTGCGGCACCAGCTACTACGCCGGCCTGACCGCCAAATACTGGATCGAATCGGTCGCCAAAGTGCCGGTCAGCGTGGAAATCGCCAGCGAATACCGCTACCGCGACAGCGTGCCGCACCCGAACACCCTGGTCGTGACGATCTCGCAAAGCGGCGAAACGGCCGACACCCTGGCCGCGCTGAAGCACGCGCGCAGCCTGGGCATGCTGCACACGCTGACCATTTGCAACGTCGCCACCAGCGCGATGGTGCGCGAATGCGCGTTGTCGTACATCACCCGCGCCGGCGTCGAAGTCGGCGTGGCCTCGACCAAGGCCTTCACCACGCAACTGGCGGCGCTGTTCCTGCTGACATTGACGCTGGCGCAAGTCAACGGCCACCTGACGGAAGAGGAAGAAGCGGCGCACCTGAAGGCGATGCGCCACCTGCCGGTGGCGATTGCCGCCGTGCTGGCGCTGGAGCCGCAAATCATGGCCTGGTCGGAAGACTTCGCGCGCAAGGAAAACGCGCTGTTCCTCGGCCGCGGCATGCACTACCCGATCGCGCTGGAAGGCGCGCTGAAGCTCAAGGAAATTTCCTACATCCACGCAGAAGCCTATCCGGCCGGCGAGCTGAAACACGGCCCGCTGGCGCTGGTGACCGAGGAAATGCCGGTTGTCACGATCGCGCCGAACGACGCGCTGATTGAAAAGCTGAAATCGAATATGCAGGAAGTGCGCGCCCGCGGCGGCCAGCTGTTCGTCTTCGCCGACGTCGACTCGCGCATCACCTCGGGCGAAGGCCTGCACGTGATCCGCCTGCCGGAACACTACGGCCTGCTGTCGCCGATCCTGCACGTGGTCGCGCTGCAATTGCTGGCCTACCACACCGCGCTGGCCCGCGGCACCGACGTCGACAAGCCGCGCAACTTGGCCAAGTCGGTGACGGTCGAGTAAGGAACCAGTTGAAGCATGACGAGAGTTGTGGACAACAATTAAGTTCGACACAAAACAATTAAGTTTGACACAAACCAATTAAGTTTGACACAAGTGGCGCAGCCCCTCACGGACTGCGCCATTTTTTCGCATGCGCTCTGGATTGACCAGCATGCCGGAATCGCCGCTTCGAACCAGGCTACTGGGATCCCTCGCGTTCTCGCTGACGCAGCCGTTTCAAGTACGTCCCGTCCGACAACTTCTCCGCGTCAAGGTCCAGCGCGCAGTTCACCAGAGAGGCGAGCGCGAGAAGTGAACCCGTGGTTGTTTCTGCCAGCCGCCTTGATCAGGTTGCAAACGTGGTAATGGGTATTGCAACTAAAGCCGGAGGTGTTGTGGAGATATTCCCGTTGCAAAAGCAGGTTGGCCACCTCAACAGCTTTACTCGCGATCTGCCGGTTGACCTTGGCGAGGTCGTCGCGCGCGCTGCGTGCTTCCGCGACTTTCTCCGGGTTCCAGAATGCAGCGGTGTTTAGGTGTAGCGGCTCGCATTCGAAACCTACCGTGCTCGCATTTGACGCTGATTTCGGCTCGAAATAACTGCAAACGAAGGCAGGTCCATGCTCACGCTATCTGCAAATGAGCTTGCAATTGACGGCGCCAGCGCGCATTCCATGGCGGTGTGCTCGCGCTAATTGCAAATGGCGGCCCATATCGGCAAGCCCCCTTCTCGGCCTGCGCGAAGGGCCGCTGTCGAACCAAAGCGATCATCAACAGAATAAAGGGGACAAAAGCTAAACCTCTGTGTAGCCAATAAAGCTAGAGGGCAACCAGCTCGGCGAGTTTGGCCGCAATGTCTGCCATCGGCAACAGCTGGCCCCTACTGTTCGCCGTCGCGCACCGGGGGGGCGCCGCGCGGCTTGCCATCGGCCTCGTTCGATTGCGTGTGGCGGTATTCCTGGGTCGCCTTGGCGATTTGCGCGTCGGAAATTTCCTGGACCCTGAGCGCGAACGTTTTTCCTTGCTGCACGGCGAGTAAGGCTTCGCGCCGGCGGAAGTCGCTCTCGCGCTCCTCAATGGCCTCTTCGCGTATCCGCAAAGCCTTTTCGCGCAAGTCCAGTTTTACGGCGCGCTGGCCCGCATCGTCCGCCACCAGCGGCGGCGTTTGCCTGGCCGCGCCCAAGCCCTCTGCATTTTTTTCCGGCAGGGTTGCTCCGCACGACGCGCAGCGGTGGGGGGAAATTGGCGGTAGCGGAGTCTTGATCATTAATGCAATATTATTAACTTGGCGGTGACGGTCGAATGCGGCCCCGGCTGCCATCGGCGGCAAGCGCGGATGGCGGCGGCGTTGAATCCTGTTTTTCGTTCTATGCGGCAGCGAACAGACCGGATCGCGTGGACCCGTTAATGTTGCATTAACGTAAGTTCGATAATCGACCGAAGTGTAGCCGGTTTGTCTATTCGTGCCTGTGTGAAAAGACATGTTTTGTCCGCCCTCCACCGTTTATCGAGAAAAATAATGACTGAAGTACGTTGTAGCCGGTGCCCGCTGAGGCAATCGCCTAGTTTTCTTGAAAACACCGCGGAGGATATCGACGTAGTGCAGTCGTTGAAGGAGCGCGAACTGAGGCTGCGCGCCGGCGAGATGTTGATTTTTGAGGGCCAGACCGACGCCCGCCTCTTCACGTTGAGGCAAGGCTGGGCCTTCCGTTTCAAGACGCTGAGCGACGGGCGCCGGCAGATCCTCGGTTTTCTGCTGCCGGGCGACTTCATTGGCGTCCAGCAAAAGATGGCCGACATGGCCGCCCATGGCGTCGCCACCCTGACCGACGCCTTATTCTGCGTTTTCCGGCGCGACTCGCTGTGGGAGTTGCACCGGCGCTCGCCCAGATTGGGCTTCGACGTCACCTGGTTGACCGCCCACGAAGAATCGATGGTCGACGATACCTTGCTCTCCGTTGGCCGGCGCAACGCCGAAGAGCGCATTGCCGCCCTGTTGATTGTGCTGTTCAAACGCGCCGCCGCGCTGCAAGAGGACGGCGGCGCCTCGGGCGTGCCGTTTCCGCTTACCCAGCAGCATGTGGCCGACAGCCTGGGCCTGTCGCTGGTTCACACGAATAAGACGCTGCGCAAATTGGAACTGCTCGGCCTGCATCACATTGACGAGGGGCGCTTGCATATGCATAACGGCAAGGCGCTGGCGCGCCTGGCCGACCTGTTCGGCGACGGCCTTCCGCCCCGGCGCCCACTGGTGTAAGCGTTTTTCCGGTTCGGCTTGCGCGGACGCGCGTCGGATGCAGGAAAGCGTAATCGACCCGCCACGCGGAAACGTATCGAATAGAATAATTTGCTTATACACGAACGTTGCTTTCCAGCCCCTGCCTTACCGTTGGAACGCCAGAGTGAAGCGATCAATTCGTCGAAGCTTTCTGAATTCGCTCAACGACACCAATTCCGGAATCGGATACACTGATCCTGAATTTAATGGACGGGAGGCCGTATGGACACTCTAAAAAACTGCGACGGACCTGCGGATATCGCCGCGTCGCCTGAACCTGCCATAACGCCGCAAGACGCGGGCCGGCAGCGCCTGCATGCTGCTTTGACGGCGGCCGAGGGACTCTGGAAGGACCGCAAGGACATCCCATAGGACGGGGTTGAATACCAGGGGCAACTGAGGGCTGAATGGCGCTAGTTCTTTTCGATACCAATATCTTCATCGACATGCTGGATGGTGTCCACCAAGCGACTATTGAGTTGGGAAGTTACGACAGGCCGGCAATTAGCGTCGTCACTTACATGGAGTTACGCGCCGGCGAGATACCACGCCCGCAGGATAAACCGGTCTTGGACGCCATCCTCGCTGAATTCGAGGTCATCGAGGTCAGCCGCCGGATCATCGACATTGCCATCGCCATTCGCGGAAACACGTAGTTTGACCGCTGAGCTGTGCCAGCCTTACCGGGCCGCAGCAACCAACTCCCTCAATACGCGTAAGCGCCGATTACCCGCTTGACCGTTTCCAACGCCTGCCGGAGCGCCTCCAACTCCACGGACCCGAGCGCCAGGCGTAGCGCATGGGGCAGGTGCACCGAGGTCGCGTAGGGTTCCGCGGTCGACACCGAAATGCGTTCGCGCATCAGCGCCATCGCCACCTGGTCGGCGCGCACCTCTTCCGGCAGGGGAAGCCAGAGGAAATACGACGCCGGATGGCCAACGCATGGCAATCCGGCCAAGACCTCGCCGGCGATCGATTGACGCAGCATCGCATCCCGCCGCTTCTCCGACTCCAGCCGGGCGACGGTGCCATCGTCGAGCCAGCCGCAGGCGATCGCCGTCATCACGCCGGGCGTGTTCCATGTGGTGGCCCTGATCGCCCGCTCGATCGACGGCACCCATGCGGCGGGCGCAGCAACGAATCCCACCCGCAGCCCGGTAGCCACGCTCTTCGACAGCCCCGAGACGTACACGGTCCTTTCCGGCGCCAGCGCCGCCAGCGGGGGCGGCGCATCCTCCGCCAGGAAGGCATAGGCCGCGTCCTCGATGATGAGCAGCCCGTGTTTGCGGGCGATCGCTACCAGTTGCCGCCGCCGCCGCTCGCTCATCACCCAGCCCAAGGGGTTGTGCAGCGTCGGCATCGCGTACACGGCGCGCACCCGCCGGCTGGCGCACAGGCGCTCCAGCGCGTCCAGGTCGGGGCCTTGACCGGCCGTTGGAATCGGCGCCAGTTCCAGGCGTTGCGCTTCGGCGAGCACCTTGAACCCCGAATAGGTCAGCGCGTCGGTCGCGACAACGTCACCGGGCTGCAACAGCGCCATGGCAGTCACCGCCAGCCCTTGCTGCGCGCCATTGACGATCGACACCTGGTCGCCGCCGACTACCAGCCCGCGGCACGCGAGGTGGCGGGCCACGCTGTCGCGCTCATGCCGGCGGCCGCCGTGGGGTTGGTAGCGCAGCAGCGCATCCAGGTCGCCGGACGACGCCAGCTGGCGCAAGGCGCCACGCAGCAAATCCGCTTGGCCGGGTAGCGAGGGATAGTTGAAATTGAGATCGACGATGCCCGCCGTCGCCGCCTGTTGGTCGATGCCCAAGCCACGTGGCAGCGACGTTTCCCTGACAAAGGTGCCGCGGCCGGTCTCGCCGCTGACCAGTCCCATGGCGCCGAGTTCGGCATACACCCGCGTGGCGGTGACCAGGGCGATGCCCTCCTTGGCCGAAAGCTGGCGGTGGGTTGGCAGGCGTGCGCCCGGCGGCAGGCGCCCGGAGCGGATATCGGCGGCAAACGCGTCGACCAGGAGTTTGTAGCGGGCGTGGGGCATGTGGAAGTGTATCCAATACAATAATTTGATTGTACTGGATTATTGGCATACGATATTTCACCGCAACCCATTCGACCACGACACCATGCATATCGCCATTCTGACCTTCGAAGGTTTCAACGAACTCGATTCGCTGATTGCCCTGGGTATCCTCAAGCGCGTCAAGAAGCCGGGCTGGCGCGTCTCGATCGCCAGTCCCACGACGCAGGTCCGCTCGATGAACGGTCTGCTGATGGAAGCGCAGGTCTCGTTGCGCGAGGCATGCGCGGCCGATGCGGTGCTCGTGGGCAGCGGCATGCTGACCCGGGAAGTCGTGCGCGACGAGGCCTTGATGGCGCAGCTGCAACTCGATCCGTCAAGGCAGTTGTTGGGGGCGCAATGTTCCGGCACGCTGGTGCTGGCCAAGCTCGGTTTGCTCGACGGTGTCCCGGCGTGTACCGACCTGACGACGAAGCCCTGGGTCGAGGAAGCCGGCG
This sequence comes from Janthinobacterium sp. CG_23.3, assembly GCF_046115965.1. Classification (NCBI taxonomy): domain Bacteria; kingdom Pseudomonadati; phylum Pseudomonadota; class Betaproteobacteria; order Burkholderiales; family Oxalobacteraceae; genus Janthinobacterium; species Janthinobacterium sp. CG_23.3. The sequence continues at coordinate 7,577 of NZ_JBJXIB010000018.1, forward strand.
TCGCCGTGCTGAACCAGCCATTCGTCGCCAAGGGCAACGTCGCCACGGCGGGCGGCTGCCTGGCCTCGCAGTATCTTGCCGCCTGGCTCATTGCCCGTCTGGACGGCGTCGAGTCGGCGCGCGAAGCCATTCACTACGTCGCGCCGGTGGGGGAAAAGGAAGACTACGTTGCGCGCGCGATGCGCAATATCACACCGTTCCTGCCAGCGTAGCCGGCGGTCGTTTGCCTGCAACCGTCCCGGCGTGGACGGACGCGCGCGCGACCGCCGCCGGCCGATAACGGCCGGCCTGCGTTTCTTCAGCCACGGACATTCCCCGCCCGCGCCAGGCGCGCCGCCTCCCTGGCCTTTTCGCGCGCGATCAAGCCTTCGGCGAGAATGGCGTCGGTGCGTTCGGGCAGACCGCCAAGGTTCAGGTAGCGCGCGATGGGCTCGCGGGTATTGGTCCAGTCGTTGTCCCAGGCAAACTCATTGATCAGCGGCAGGTTGAGCGCCTCGAAAACCGGGGTCCAGCGCTGCTCTTCGCCAACTTTGACGCGCATGCGCACCGACAATTGCGGATTGAATTGGTACCAGCCCTGCGCAACGCGCATGAACAGCGCCCGGTTGTAGGCGTAGTCGCGCTCGATTTCGTTGCGCGACAGTACGCTGGACAGGTGCGTGCGTTTGTTGCGCTCGGGGCGCAGCGCGTTGGCCGGCATGTGCTGCCACGCCTGCAAGATCGTTTGCGCGTCGAAGGCGCCGTTGGCGCGCCGTTGCGTGTGCGTAAAGCGCGATTTGAACAGCGCCCACAGCGTCTGGAACAGGAAATACTCGGACAGGTGGCGGTCTATGCGCACCAGGCGCTCGCCGGACTGGACGTCGACGCAGGGCGGCGCCAGCAATTCGTAGAGGGTGGTAAACGGGCCCTGGGCGAAGGCCGGGTCGCGGAAGGCTTCGCGCATGGCCCAGTGCAAGGCGTTGCTGCCGTAGTGGTCGGCCGCTTCGCGGTCGGCGCCGCGTTCCAGCAGCGCTTCCACCAGCGCGACATTGCCCGCCGCCGCCGCCGCCATCAGCGGCGTCTGGTTCATCGGCAGCCGGTGCTCGACGCCGAATTGCTCGCACTGGCGCAGGATATCCTTGAAGCGGCTGGCGAAATAGGGGGCGAAGGTTTTGCGCCGCAGCGCGTCGCGCTGTTGGGGGAAATGTTGCGCAGGTTCGAATTTGGCTTCCAGCGCCAAGGTGTGCCCCAGCATCGGCTCGTCGAAGCAGCAGGCGTAGTCGTAGAGTTGCTGCTTGAGTTTGTTGCCCGGCGCCCGCTCGCGGAACACCTTGACGAGCAAACCGTTGACCTTGGCGGCGTCGAGGATGGGCCAAGGCACCGGCGTCTGTTTCAAGATGCCGCGGCGGATCGCGTCGGCCTGCTCCTGCTTGCCTTGCAGCTCAAGCTTGCGCGCCTCCTTTTGCCACTCCTCCGCCGAGGATTTCTCGACCGCCACCTTGACGTCGCCGGCGTTCAGCTCGAGCAGCCCGAACAGGGGATGGCCGACGTCCGATTCGATCACATACAGGTTCTTGACGGCGCGCGTCAGCGCGACGTAGAGCGCGTTGACATAAAACTTGTACACCTCCAGCGACTTGTCGCCCTTGTCCTTCGCGCGCCGGTAGTCGAGCGTGTCGGCCGCGAGGTCGGCCTTGCCGACGCCGTCGACGATTTCCGCGAACTCGGCGCGGTGGTCGGAAACGAAGCGGTAGAGCACGATATTCTCGTACTCCAATCCCTTCGCTTCGTGGATCGAAAACAGCAGCGGGGTGGCGAAATGCTTGCGCGCCTCGGCCTTGTCTTCGTCGCGCATGACCAGTACGGCGAACTGGGTGGATAGGCGGATTTTCTGGTCGAGTTCGCGCTTGGTGGCGTCCTTGTCGGCGATCAGCGCCACCTGGCCGTTTTCGCCGCCGACCGCTTGCACCAGGAAGTTGCTTTCGCGATCGATGGAGCCGAAGCGCCGGTGTTTGATCTTGAGCAGGTCGTTGGCGACGCGGGTCGCCTGCACGCCGTTGCGGAAATTGGCGCTGAGCACGCGCAGCTCTTGTCGCTCCGCCATTGTCGGATCGCGCCAAAACAAGCTCTTGACCTGGCTCCAGGAAAAGAAATTCGGGTGGACGATCTGGTTGGAGTCGCCGCAGAGCAGGAAGTTGCCCGGATGCTTGAGCGTGCGCAGTATCAGCGCCAGCTCGACGCCGGTGATGTCTTGGACCTCGTCGACGACGACGAAATCGTAGCGCGGCGCCGCCAGCGGCAACCACGCCTGGGCCACCAGGTTCAGGTCGTAGAGCGCGCTCGCGTCCAGCCAGTCCCGGTATTTTTCAAACAGGTCGTAGAGTTCATCGCGCAGCTGCGCCGCAAAGATCGACTGCCGCACGCCCAGCGTCCGATAGGCGTCGCGCGACAGCACCCCGCCGGCGTTGGCGGCGATCACGCCGCGGATTTCTTCAAACACCTGGTGTCCGTCGAAGCCCTTGTGGCTTTGCCGCATGCGCTCGAACCAGGCCGAAAAATCGCGCCAGCCCGCCTCGCGCCCGGCCGGCACGCGCAGCGATTCGACGAACTCGCGGTAAGACAGGAACGCCGCCTCCTGGCCCTCGCGCTCGAAGCCGTTCGCATAGTAGAGTTCGCGCGCGTTCTTGGCCAAAAACGCGGAATGGGTCACGTACAGCACCGCGCCGTCGGCCAGTTTGAGCTTTTCCAGCGTCAGCGCGGTCTTGCCGCTGCCGGCGCTGCCGACCACGATCAGCGGCGGCGGCTCCAGATAGACGGCTTGCTGCGCGTCGTCGAAGGAGATGGGCTTGTCGAGCATGTGGATGCGGCCGGAGTCGGGGTGGAGATAGCGCAGCGGCTGCGCCTCCCTGGCGGCCTCGTCGACGTCGACGTCGACGATTTTTTCCTCGTCGACAGGGGTGCCGCGCAAAAACCGCGACTTTTCGTAGGCGTGGTTGGCGATGACTTCCAGCATCAGCGCGCACACTTCGTCGCCGTGGCGGACCAGGGAAAACAACAGCCTGTCGGCGCCGTCGAGTTTGGCGCGGTAAAACTCTCCGTGGCTGATATTGCTGAGTTTTTTCACTTGCGCGGCGCGGAAGTCGCCGCGCGCGATGGCCTCGACCACCTTGCGGTAGGCGGCCTTGACGCCGGTGGTGTCGAGCGCCGTGTATTCGAGGATTTTCATGGCGTCAACCGCGCGAGGTGGGCCAGGTCTTGCGCGCGCTGCGCCACCCGCCTGGTGTAACTGGCCTGGTTCTTGGTGCATGCGAGGCCGTGGGGGCTGCCTTGCCTGACCGTGGCGCAGTTGACGTCGCAGCGGCTTTCGGCGATGGATCGCTCGACGTGGCGCCGCTGCGCCTCGGCCGCCTTCAAGGTCCAGCTGGCGCTTGCCGGGTCGGCCAGGAAGGCGGCCAGCCGGCGGCAGTATTCGCAGTCGCAGGCGAGCGCGCTGGGACGCCGAAAATCTTGCGGCGCGCTCAAGTCCAGCGCAATGCGCGCGCGCAGATGGGCCCGCGCCCATGCGCGCAGCCGCCGCGCCGGCGCGAACTGGTCGCACTCTTCGCCCAGCGCCAGCGCGGCCGCCACCAGCACGGCGTCGGCGTCGTAGTGGGCGAGCATGTGCTCGATTGCCGCGCCGGCCAGTTCGCCGGCCTCCATGCGCCGCAGCGCGCCGAGCATATTGACGACGAGCGCGGCGTCCGCGCACGCCGCGGAGCGCCACGACTGCGCAGCGGGCGCGCCGACGTGGACGCCCAGCAGCGCGTCGACCAACGTGCGCGCCGCGGGCGCCAGCAGGGATGGCGCGTCCGGTCGTTCGGCGCAACTCTTGGCGAGCAGATCGGCGCACGCGCCCAGGGCGTAGTTGGCGTTGGCGCCGACGATCTGGTCGATCAGCTCGGCCGCGCGCGCCGGCGGCAACAGCAAAGCGGCGGCGGCCAGGCTGGCGTTTTCGCCGCCGTCGTAGCGGCCGCTGGCCGGTATCTCGGCGAGGAAGCGGTCGATCAGCGCCGTCTCGCCCAGCCGGGCCAGGCTGGCCAGGCAGCGCGCCGCCGCGTCGCCCCGATGGCTAACGCGGCTCGGCCAGTCGCGCACGATCATGCCGGCCAGCGACTTGGCGTCGTCCAGGGCCGCGGCGTCGGCGCCGTCCGCATGGCCGGCCAGCACCAGCTTGTCGAGGTAGGGCAGCGTGCCGGCCAGCCCGCCCTGGGCAAGCACGGCGAGCCGGCGCGCGCGCGGCCACAGTACCAGCGCCGCGCGCCGATAGCTGCGCTCGAAGCTCGCGCCCTCGTTGCCGGTGGCTTCGCGAAAATGCTGCTCGTCGGGATCGGCCTCGTCGAGCACGTCCGGCGGGCATAATTCCATGTCTTGCAGCGGCAAGTCGCCGAACGATGGCGCGTTGCCGTCGACGTCGCGCCATCCCGACACGCTGGCGCTGCGCTCGATGATCTCGGCGACGCTGTAGTTGTCCGGGTCGTCGTCGTCCCGGTAGCGGCCGCGCCGGCGCGAATAGTAATCGTCGCCGCCGTCATACTCGGCGCTGCCGCTTTCCTCGATCACCAGTTGCGCCACGTGGATATCGCAAGCGCTGGCCGCGGCCGCGGCCAGCAGCACTTTCGCCACGGCGGCGTCGGCGCTCTTCAAGGTAGAAAACCCCAGTTCCGCCGCCGAGTACGCGTGTTCGAGCGGATACACCAGCTTTTCCGGCGCGTCCTCGTCGTTCGCCTCGCGCTGCGCCAGCCAGCGTTTCAACAGGCTGGTCGCCTGCGCCTGCTCGGACAAGTATTGCGGCGGCGCGGCGGCGCCGGCCGGGCCGCTACGGACCAGGTTATAGATCAGCGTGAGGCGGGTGCCGGAGTTGACCGGACGCACTTCGTGCAGGCAATCGGCGTAGAAGGCGACGAAGGCGGCGTCCGACGGATCGGCGCAAGCCAGTTCAAGGTTCACCGCGCGCTCGCGGTGGCGTATCGATAACTCGCCGCCCGTATACACCGACGGCAAGACCACGACCAGCGTGGCGAACATGCCGTCCGCCTTTTCCGTGTCGCGGTGCGGCACGAAAAAGCTGCCCGTGTCGTACACCAGCAGTTTGTACAACTGCGCCACCACGGGCTCTGTTACGCCCAGCCCGGCGCTCGCTTGCGCGACGATGGCGTCGAGCGAACGCTGCCAGTGGCGCCCGCCGAAATGCAGCTGCGACGCGTCGATCTGCCAAGTCTTGCGCACGCTGGTGTCGACCAGGGTTTGCGCGCCCAGGCCGAAGGGCGCGCGATTAGCGACCGCGATCAATTGTTCAAGCTGGGCTTGCTGGAACGGCAGCGAAATCAGGCCGACGCCGTCAACGCTGAGATTGGGCGGCGCAATTTCGCTGGTGCCGGCGCTATAAAAATCGCCGTCGCAACGCACGCTCGACAGGATGTTTGGCAGATCGGTGGAGATGTTGGGCATTTGCTGGCGCAAGTTAGTTTGTTGCATATTATAAGGAAAGTGCCGCGCAACCGTGGCGTCCCGTGTTCTGGGCGAGCCGATATTGCTCAGTGTACGGCTCGATTTACCACCGTAAAAATCAGGAAAAGGCGATGAGGACGATAAAAGTCAAACGAGTGCTTGCCAATATCAGTACGCAAAACCCCGGCCGCGCGAAAGCCTTCTATCAGGACGTGCTTGGCCTGGACCTGTTGATGGACCATGGCTGGATTCAAACCTACGGCTCGCCGGTCGAGCAGATGAGCGTGCAGATCAGCTTTGCCTCGGAAGGCGGCGCGGGCACGCCGGTGCCGGATCTGTCGATCGAAGTCGATGACGTCGACACCGCACTCGAACGTATGCGCAACGCCGGCTTCCCGATTGAATACGGGCCGGTTGACGAACCCTGGGGCGTGCGCCGCTTCTATGTGCGCGACCCTTTCGGCAGGCTCGTCAACATTCTCGGCCATCAGTGACGAAGTCGAGCGCGCCGCGCCGCAAGGACGCGCGCGCACCCGGCTGTACCAAGTTGCGGGCGCCGCCGCTTTACAGGTCGACCATCGACTCAAAGCCGCCGTAAATCATGCGCTTGCCGTCAAACGGCATCGCCTCCGGCTTCATCATGTCGGCCATGCGCGGATCCTTCATCACCTTGTCGTTGATTTCGTCGCGCTTGGCGCGCGATGCGTATTCGATCCACGAAAAAAACACCACTTCGCCTTCGCGCAGATCCACGCTCTGCGGGAACGAGGTCAGCTTGCCGGGCTTGACGTCGTCCGCCATACATTCGCGGAAGCGCAAGGCGCCATGTTCGCGCCAGATTTTGCCGCAGACCTCGGACATCTTGCGGTAGGCCTCCACATTCGACTTGGGTACGGGAACAATGAAACCATCTACGTATGACATGGCATTCTCCTTCTGGGTGACGTGAAAGGGACTTCAGGATAGGCGTGTATTATAAAAAATACCAGCCTTGCCGCGCGCACGTTTCGGCGCACTACTTCATTCGTTACCGCCTGGAAAACAGGCGAACGCCGCACGCGCTCGGGGGCGATGTCGGCAATAATGTGCCGACTGTATTCAGTGGCAGGACGCCCGCCCTGTCGCGCGTCAACCCGCCACGCCATTCGCTCCAGGAGTCAGCGCATGAAAATCGCCGTATTCAGTACCCAGCCCTACGACCGCCGCTTCTTCGACGAAGCCTTGCGGCGCCAGCCGAACGGCGCCGCGATCGAATTGCTGTACCACACGGCGCCGCTGGCGCTGGAGACGGCGGTGCTGGCGCAGGGTTGCCAGGCGGTCTGCGTGTTCGTCAACGATTGCCTGGACGCGCCGGTGCTGGAGGCGCTGCACCGGCTCGGCACGCGCGCGCTGTTGCTGCGCTGCGCCGGCTACAACAACCTCGACGCGGCCGCCGCCGCCCGGCTCGGCATGTTCGCCGCGCGCGTGCCGGCCTACTCGCCGGAGGCGGTGGCCGAGCACGCGCTGGCGCTGGTGCTCACGCTGAACCGCCACACGCACCGCGCCTACGCCCGCGTGCGCGAGGGTAATTTCGCGCTGGACGGCTTGCTCGGCATGACGCTGCACGGCAAAACCGTCGGCATTGTCGGCACCGGCAAGATCGGCCTGGCGGCGGCGCGCATTTTCAAGGGCTTCGGCTGCCGCGTGCTCGGGCACGACCCGTTTCCGTCGCCGCGGTTCGACGCGCTGGGGACGATGGTCGAGCTGCCCGCGCTGCTGGCGCAGTCCGACGTCGTTTCGCTGCACTGCCCGCTCACCGAGGCTACCCGGCACCTGATCGGCCGCGCCACGCTACCCTTGATGAAGCCGGGCGCGATGCTGGTCAACACCTCGCGCGGCGCCCTGGTCGACACCGGCGCGGTGATCGCCGCGCTCAAGTCGCGCCAGCTCGGCGCGCTGGCGATCGACGTCTACGAGCAGGAAAGCAGCCTGTTTTTCCACGACCACTCGTCGGACATCATCGACGACGACGTGTTCCAGCGCCTGATGACGTTTCCGAACGTGCTCGTTACCGGCCACCAGGGTTTCTTCACCATCGAGGCGTTGCGCGAAATCGCCGGCATCACCTTCGACAACCTGGCCTGTTTCATGGCCGGCCAAGGGTGCGCCAACCGGATACCGGGCTAGACCGGGATTTGGCTAAGCGGCGTCGTCCGTGAGAAAATTCCCCTTTGCCAGTTTGCCTCAGTAGGAAACCTCCATTGACCGCCATCGCCGCCACCACCGCCACCACCGCTTGTCTGATCGCCACCCGCGCCGCCCACCGGGTGGCGCGCATGACCATACGCGAGCCGATGTTCGGCTGGGTCCAGTCCGGCCGCAAGACCTTGATCGGCCGGCACGTCCACCAGCACTATGGCGCCGGCCAGGCCTTCCTGCTTGCCCAAGGCACCCAGTGGGACGTGGTCAACGAGCCCGCGCCGGGCGGCCACTACCGCGCGTTGATCCTGCAATTTTCGCCGGCGCTGATCGAACAGTTCCACGCGCTGTACGGCGCCCAGTTCCCGGCGACGCGGCAAGCGCCGTTCACCGGGCTGGACATGACGGCGGAGTTGCGCGACAGCGCGCAGCGGGCCTTCGAGGCCCGCGCCGGCCTGCTGCAGACGCACCGCCTGCTGGAAGTACTGTTGTTGCTGGCCGAGGCCGGCGTCGCCTATCCGCCGCCGGGCGCGCCGGGTTGGGACGAGCGGGTCAGGCGCATGGTCGGCCAGCGTCCGCACGCGGACTGGACGCTGGCGCTGCTGGCCGAAGCGTTCCACACCAGCGCCAGCACCCTGCGGCGGCGCCTGCACGCCTGCGACGCCAGTTTCGCCGGCATCCTGCGCGAGGCGCGGCTGGAAACGGCGCTGGCCTTGCTACAGAGCACGCCGCTGGCGGTCGGCGACATCGCCTTGCGTTGCGGCTACCAGTCGCACAGCCGGTTCTCGGCCGCGTTCCGCCGGCGCTTCGGGTTTCCACCGAAACAGTTGCGTCCGCCGGAAGCGGCCAGGGTGGCGTAGGCAATCGCGACGGCGCAGGTGTGGACGTTTGCGCACAGAAGCTGGCGCGCGCGGGCTAATCGGGGCGGGGCCGGGCGGCCATACTGGCCACCCACACTGATTGGAGAATCCCCATGTCGTTCCGTCTCAACACCGCCCTCCTGGCGATCACCCTGGCCTGCCCGCTGTGGGCAAGCGCCGCCGACTTCACCCTCAGCAGCCCGGACCTGGGCGTCGTCCTGCGCGAAGAGCAAGTGTTCAAGGGCTTCGGCTGCAGCGGCAAAAACCTGTCGCCGGCCTTGCAATGGCAGGGCGTGCCGGCCGCCGCCCGCAGCCTGGCCGTGACCGTCTACGACCCGGACGCGCCGACCGGCTCGGGCTGGTGGCACTGGCAAGTGGTGAACCTGGCGCCGACGCTGGCCGGCCTGGCCGCCGGCGCGGGCGACGCCAACGGCGCCGCGCTGCCGGCCGGCGCCTTGCAGGGTCGCAATGATTACGGCACCAGCGCGTTCGGCGGCGCCTGCCCGCCGGCCGGCGACAAGCCGCACCGCTACATCTTTACCGTGCACGCCTTGAAGGTGGCCAAACTCGACGTGCCGGCCGGCGCCAGCGCCGCCTTGATCGGCTACATGATCAACGCCAACGCGCTCGGCACGGCCAGCCTGACCGCGCACTACGGCCGCTAATCCGGCAGCCGCGCGAGCGCCACTTCGCCCGCCATCGGTACGATGGCGCGGCCCGTCGCGCTACACTGGCGCAAAAAAATGTCTTTTTTGCCTTGTTGATGGGATAGAATTTATTCGGCGACAGCGTGTCGCCGCAGCCTCCATCGAACCTTCAAACAGGACTCCTCATGGCAAGCAAAATTTTCGTCAACCTGCCGGTCCGGCACCTCGGCCGCTCGGTCGAATTTTTCTCCGCGCTTGGTTTCACGTTCAATCCGCAGTTCACCGACGAGACGGCGACCTGCATGATCGTCAGCGACGACATCTTTGTCATGCTGCTGACCGAGGAAAAATTCCTCACCTTCACGCCGAAGAAAATCTGCGACACCAGCACCAGCACCGAGGTGTTGATCTGCCTGTCGTCGGAAAGCCGCGCCGCCATCGACGCCACGGTCGCCAAGGCCGTCGCCGCCGGCGCCACCACCTTCAAGCAAGCGCAGGACCACGGCTTCATGTACGGCCACGGCTTCCAGGACCTCGACGGCCACATGTGGGAACTGATCTATATGGAGCCGTGACGGGCGCGGCGGCGCCAATCGAAAGCGCCGATGCTTGGTATTGTTGTAAGCTCGCGGTTGCGCATGCAACTAGGTTGGTATTTTGTCTAAACTTTCATTTCGTCAGCTGCTGTTCGCCGCCTTCATCCTGATCGCCGGCGTGCTGACCGCGACCTCGCTGCAGGCCCTGCTGACGCTGGAGCGGCTGGCCCGGCTGGGACGCGAAAGCGCGGCCCAGGCCGTGATGCTGACCGAGCAGTCGCAACGCCTGTCGGAGCGCACCCTGGCGATGGAGCGCAGCGCGCGCCAATTCCTGGTGCTCGACGACGGCGTGTTCCGCGACCGCTATTTCGCCGCCTGGCAGGAGGCCGACGCCGCGCTGCTGGCGCTGGCCGGCGCCATGCCCGGCCTGGCGCCGGCCTTGCAGGCCGAATGGCGCGCCCAGGGCGAGGCCGCGTGGGCCGTGCTGAAAACGGCCAAGCGGCGCAACCGCGGCGGCCACCCGGCGCTGTACAAGGTGTTTGAACGCCTGCCGGTGATCAACGACAGCCTGGCGCGCGAGAGCAAGCGTGAAATCGGCCGCCGCGGCGACGCCCTGCTCAGCGAACTGGAGCGCCAGCGCGGCCTGCTGGCGGCGCTGGTGGCCGGTGCCGTGCTGTTGGCGGCGGCGCTGGCGATGTGCTTCGGCTTCCTGCTGTCGCGCCCGCTGCGGCGCATCGAAAGCGCCATCGAGCGCCTCGGCGAAAACCGCCTGGACCAGCCGATTACCGTCGGCGGCCCGGCCGACACGCGCCGCCTCGGCCAGCAACTGGACTGGCTGCGCCAGCGCCTGGCCGACCTGGACGCCGACAAGGAACGCTTCCTGCGGCATATCTCGCACGAGCTGAAGACGCCGCTGGCGGCGCTGCGCGAGGGCGTCGCCCTGCTGGAGGACGAGGTGGCGGGGCCGCTGACGTCCGGCCAGCGCGAAATCGCCGGCATCCTGCGCCAGAACACCGCCTCGCTGCAAACGCAAATCGAGGATTTGCTGCGCTATAACACCGCCGCCTTCGACGCCCAGCACCTGCAGCGCGTCAACGTCGACCTGTTGCAACTGCTGCACGCGGTGGTCGACGAGCAGCGCCTGCAATGCCAAGCCCGGCACCTGAGCGTGCAGGTGCGCGGCGCGCCGGTCGGCGCGCTGGCCGACCGCGACAAGCTGGCCGCCGCGCTGGCCAACGTGTTGTCGAACGCGGTGCGTTTCAGCCCCGACGGCGGGGTCATCGTGTTTACCGTCGGCGCCGCCGCGCACGGCCTGCGTATTGACTGCAGCGACGACGGCCCGGGCGTGGCGCCGGAAGACGCCGAACGCATCTTCGAACCCTTTTACCAGGGCGCGCGCCAGGCTGCCGGCGCGCGCAACGGCAACGGCATCGGCCTGTCCATCGTGCGCGAATACATTGCCGCGCACCACGGCACGGTCACACTTCTCCCCAGCCCGACGGGCGCCCATTTTCGGATCGAACTCCCCTATGATGCATAAAATTTTCAGTTGCGCCTGCGCGCTGCTGCTGGCGGCCTGCGCCGTCAAGCCGGCGCCGCCGGCCCCGGTGGCGGCCTGCCCGCCGCCGCCGGTCGTCGCCGCCCCCGCGCCCGACGGCGCCGTCAACGAACTGCTGGCCTTCCAGGCCGGCCTGCGCGCGTTGCCGCAGGCCGAGCTGGGGCGCGCCCTGGTCGAGCTGAATAGACAGGACGCGTCCGCCAAGGCCACCGTGCGCCGCGCCATGCTGCTGGCGGCGCTGCGCGGCGCCGGCGACCTGGGCCGCGCCCAGGCGCTGCTCGACGGCGTGGCCCAGGCGGCCGCGCCGGACGAGCAGCGCCTCAAGCCGCTGGCCCAGTTCCTCGCCGCCGGCTACGCCGACGCGCGCCGCCAGGACGAGGCGGCCGACAAGCTGAACCAGCAGGTGCGCGAAGCCCAGCGCCGCAACGAGCAGCTCAACGAGAAGCTCGAGGCGCTGAAAAACATCGAGCGCACGATGTCGGTCCGCCCGGCCGCGTCGGTGCCGAAATGAGCGCCGCCATGGCCCAACCGGCCCAACAAGCGCACATCTTGCTGGTCGACGACGACCCCGATTTATTGCGCCTGCTGACGATCCGCCTGAACGCCGGCAACTACCGCGTGACGGCCGTGGCCAGCGCCGAGGCGGCGCTGGCCCGGCTGGCGGTCGAGCTGCCCAACCTGGTCATCACCGACGTGCGCCTGCCCGGCCGCGACGGCCTGGCGCTGTTCGACGAAATCCGCCGCCAGCACGCGGCGCTGCCGGTGATCTTGCTGACCGCGCACGGCACCATCCCCGACGCGGTCGAGGCCACCGCGCGCGGCGCGTTCGCCTACCTGACCAAGCCCTTCGACGGCAAGCTGCTGCTCGACAAGGTGGCCTACGCCGTCAACCTGAACCCCAACCTGGCGGCGCCGGCGGCCAGCGACGACAACTGGCGCGCCGGCCTGATCAGCCGCAGCGCGCAGATGGCCGAATTGCTGGCCGAGGCCAAGCTGGTGGCCGCCTCCGACGCCAGCATCCTGATCCGCGGCGCCAGCGGCACCGGCAAGGAATTGCTGGCGCGCGCGCTGCACAACGCCAGCCACCGCGCCAAGGCGCCCTTCATCGCCGTCAACTGCGGCGCCATCCCCGAGCAGTTGCTGGAGTCGGAATTGTTCGGCCACGTCAAGGGCGCCTTCACCGGCGCCGTGGCCAACCGCGACGGCCTGTTCCAGGCGGCCGACGGCGGCACCCTGTTCCTCGACGAAATCGGCGACATGCCGCTGCCGTTGCAGGTCAAGCTGCTGCGCGTGCTGCAGGAACGCGCGGTGCGCCAAGTCGGCGCCAACGAGGTCAAGCCGGTCGACGTGCGGCTGCTGTCGGCGACCCACCGCGACCTCGACGTGGCGATGCGGGAGGGCCAGTTCCGCGAGGACTTGTATTACCGCCTGAACGTGGTGACGCTGTCGCTGCCGACGCTGGCCGAGCGGCGCGAGGACATCGCCCTGCTGGCCAAGCATTTCCTGCAAACGCTGGCCGGCAAGTACCAGAAGCCGCTGAACGGCTTCGCGCCCGACGCGCTGACGGCGCTGGTGGGCGCGCCGTGGCCGGGCAACGTGCGGCAGTTGTTCAACGTCGTCGAGCAGGTGTGCGCGCTGGCGACGGCGCCGCTGGTGCCCTTGTCGCTGGTGCAGCGCGCGCTGCGGGTGCCGTCGCTGGAGGCGCTCAGCTACAACGAGGCCAAGCAGCGCTTCGAGCGCGACTACCTGGTACAACTGCTGCGCCTGACCGACGGCAACGTCGCCGACGCCGCGCGCCTGGCCGACCGCAACCGCACCGAGTTTTACCGCCTGCTGCAAAAATACGAACTCACGCCGAGCCTGTTCAGGGCCGACGCCGAGCTTGTCGCCGACGAACGACAGAAATAAGCGCTGTAAAATCAACGACTTGGCGATACGGGTGGAAATGTTGTCGCTGCCAGGCGACAAAAAGCGGCGTAAAACCCGCCGCGGCGGCGGCCGTCGCCGGGGTGAAATACTAAGTCATTGATTTATAAGCGATTTAAATAGCTGGCACGGCGATTGCTATATGTCTTGGTGTGACGCTTCAAACAGTGTTGCTTCAACCACATACGAGAGGATTTACCATGACCATGCAAAAATCGAAACTGCTGAACAACTTCGTTGCCGTCGTCCTGCTGTCGGGCGCATCGATCACAGCTTCCTACGCAGCGGACGCGGAACAAGCCGCTCCTGCGAAGGCGACCCTGCTCGCCGCCAACGCAGCAGTGACCGATGAAGCCATCACCGCCTCGGCCAAAGCGGCCCTGAGCGCGGACGCGCAACTGGCCGGCCTGCCGATCAGCGTCAGCGCCAAAAAAGGCGTCGTCATGCTGCAAGGCGACGTGCCTAGCGCCGAAGCCGGCGACCGCGTCGTCCAATTGGTGGCCTCGGTCGCCGGCGTCAAGGAAGTCAAAAACGACTTGAAAGTCAAAGCCGCCGGCTAAGCGCCGCGGTCGGGCCGCGGCCAGGCCGCGCCCGGTAGTACCCAACCCCCGTCGCGCTGCCGAGCGACGGGGGTTTTTATTTTCGTGGCAAAGATAGGGGGGCGGCGCCGATGCACTAGAATTCGTCCCGTCCCCACGCCACAAGGCCCAGCATGACGCCGAACCAATTCACGCCTGCAGAAATCGCCGCGGTCTACCGCGCCATCCGCGAGCGCCGCGATATGCGCCACTTCAGCGCCGAGGCGCTGGCGCCCGGCCAGTTGGAGCGCCTGATCGGCGCGGCCCACATGGCGCCCAGCGTCGGCTTCATGCAACCGTGGCGCTTCCTGCGCGTCGGCGAGCGCGCCTTGCGCGAGCGCATCCACGCCCACGTCGAGGCCGAGCGCATCCTCACCGCCGAGGCGCTGGGGCAGCGCGCCGAGGACTTCATGAAGCTCAAGGTCGAGGGCATCCTGTCGTGCGCCGAACTGCTGGTGGTCGGCCTGACCGACCAGCGCGAGCAATACGTGTTCGGCCGCCGCACGATGCCGGAGATGGACCTGGCGTCGGCCTCCTGCGCGATTCAAAACATGTGGCTGGCCGCGCGCGCCGAGGGCATCGGCCTGGGGTGGGTGTCGCTGTTCGATCCGGCGCAACTGCGGGCGCTGTGCCACATGCCCGAAGGCAGCAAACCGATCGCGATCCTGTGCATCGCCCCGGTCGCCGAGTTTTACCCGGCGCCGATGCTGGAAACCGAGGGCTGGGACACGCGCCGCGCGATCGGCGAGCTGGTCTACGAAAACACCTGGGGCCAACGTTCCACGTGAAACATCCGGGCCAACCTTGGGGCCTGTAAGTTAGGCGGCTTCGGCGCGGAAACGCTGAAAACCAAGGGCGGTACCCGGGGGCAAACCCTGAGGGTGTGACGGCCGGCGCTACTCCGGCAAGCCGTCGAGCCAGGCTCTGGCGTGCGCCAGCACCAACTCCAGTTCGGCGCCGGCCAGCGCCAGCAGGGCAGCGACCTCGGCGTGGCGCTGCCCGGCGATGGCGCGTTCGGCTTCCAGCGAGGCGCTGATCAGGCGCTTCGTGCCGAGCGTGCCGACCGCGCCGCGCAGGCTGTGCAGCGTGCGCGCGGCGTCGTCGCAGCGGCCTTCGCGCACCGCCAGTTCGGCCTGCCGCAGCGGCGCCATGCCGTTGCCCAGCGCTTCAGCCACCATCTTGCGCAGGATGCCGCGGCCCTTGGCGTCGCGTCCCAGCACGCGCATCAACGGCGCCATCGAGAATACCTGTTCGTCCGGCTCCGGCTTCGGCGCCGGCGCCGGCGCGGCGATGGCGGCCACGGCCGGCGCGGTCGCCGCCCGGCCCGGCAAGTTGCGGTCGATCACCTCCAGCATTTCCTCGACCACCACCGGCTTGGCGATGAAGTCGCTGATGCCGGCGCTGATGCAGCGTTCGCGCTCCGACGCCAGCACCCCCGCCGTCATGGCGATCACCGGCAGCGTCAGGCGCAGTTCGGTGCGGATCAGGTGGGTCGCGCTGAAGCCGTCCATCACCGGCATCTGCATGTCCATCAGCACGATGTGGTATCGCTGCGCCTCGGCGCGCAGCCGCTCGACCGCCTGCAGGCCGTCGCCGACCACGTCCAGCGTCGCGCCCATGTGCTCGAGGATGCCGCGCGCCACCGCCTGGTTCAGCAGGTTGTCCTCGACCAGCAGGAAGTGCACGCCGCGCAGGTGCTGGCCCAGGTTGCGGTTCAAGATCATCTGCTCGTCGCCGCCGTCCGGCGTCGTCAGCGCCTGGTGCAGCGCGTCGAACAGGCTCGAGCCGGTGATCGGCTTCATCAGCACCACGTCGGCCTCGG
The DNA here is from genome assembly GCF_046115965.1 of Janthinobacterium sp. CG_23.3. NCBI lineage: Bacteria > Pseudomonadati > Pseudomonadota > Betaproteobacteria > Burkholderiales > Oxalobacteraceae > Janthinobacterium > Janthinobacterium sp. CG_23.3. The sequence continues at coordinate 23,148 of NZ_JBJXIB010000018.1, forward strand.
CGGCGCTGGAGATTTCCTCCAGGCGGTTGCGGGCGAAGGCGTTGACCATCACCACGATCGGCTGCTTCTGGCCGGACGCGGCCTGGCGGATCGCCTTCGCCGTGGCCAGGCCGTCCATCTCCGGCATGTGCCAGTCGGCCAGCACGACGTCGTACGGCGCGCGCTCGGCCTGGCGGCGCCGGTACAGCGCCAGCGCGGCCGCGCCGGAGTCGACCTCGTCGACCTCCCAGCCCCAGGCGTGGATCAGCTTGCCGATCAGTTCGCGGCTGGTGCGGTTGTCGTCCGCCACCAGCAGGCGCAACTGGCCCAGCGCCGGCTTGCGGCGCGCGCCCTCCTGCTCGCGCAGCACCTCGAACGGCAGGCTGAACCAGAAGTTGCTGCCGCCGCCCTCGGCGCTGTCGAAGGCGATTTCGCCGCCCATCAAGCGGATCAGGTGCTTGCTGATCGCCAACCCCAGCCCGGTGCCGCCGAAGCGCCGCGTGATGCTCTCGTCGCCCTGCGAAAAGGCGGTGAACAATTGCGCCTGCTGCGCCGCGCTCATGCCGATGCCGGTGTCGCGCACCTCGAAGCGCAGCCGCGCGCCGGCCGCGTCGCGCCGCTCCAGGCTGACCCCGACCAGCACCTCGCCCAGCGGCGTGAACTTGATGGCGTTGCCGGCCAGGTTGACCAGGATTTGCTGCAGCCGCAGCGCGTCGCCGCGCAGGCGCCGCGGCACGTCGGCGTCGACGCCGATCGCCAGTTCCAGCTCCTTGTCGCCGGCGTTCATCGTCATCGTCGTCGCCAGCGTGTTCATCACCTCGTCGAGGTCGAACTCGACCGGCGCCAGTTCCATGCGCCGCGCTTCGATCTTCGAATAGTCGAGCACATCGTTGAGGATCCCCAGCAGCGACTGCCCCGAAACCCGCACCATGGTCAGGTATTTGCGCTGCTCGGCGGTCAGCGCGGTGTTGCCCAGCAGGTAGGCCATGCCCAGCACGGCGTTCAGCGGGGTGCGGATTTCATGGCTCATGTTGGCGACGAAATCGCTTTTCGCCCGGTTCGCCGCCTCGGCGCGGTCGCGCTCGTCCACCAGTTCGGCGGCGCGGGCCTGCACCTCGACCTGCAGGCGCAGCCGCTCGGCGATTTCGGCGATCACCGCCAGCACCTTGGTGCCCTGGTCGGTTTGCACCGCGCTCAGGCTGACCTCGAGCGGGAATTCGCTGCCGTCCCGGCGCAGGCCGAACAGCGCCTGGCCGCGCCCCATCACGCGCGGCTCGGCGCTCAGGCGGGTGTCGAGGAAGCCCTTGCGGGCGTTGGCGTGGCGGGCCCGGTAGCGCGCCGGCATCAGCGTTTCCACCGCCTGGCCGACGATCTCGTCGCGGCGGTAGCCGAAGTAGCGCTCGGCCTGGCGGTTGAAGGTTTCGACGCGGCCGTCGGCGCCGACGACGACCATCGCGTTCGGCGCGAATTCGATCAGGCTTTGCAGGCGCGCGTCGGCCGCCTGCCGCGCGCTCATCAACTCGTTGAAGGCCATCGTCAGCTCGCCGATTTCGTCGTGCTTGGCCACGCCGATCGGCACGAACTGGCTGGCGTCGGCGCGCAGGCCGCGGATGGCGTCGCGCAGCCGCACCAGCGGCGACAGCAGGCGCAGCGTCAGCCAGCCGAGCGCGGCGGCCGCCAGCAGCGAGGCGAAGGCGCTCCACGCCGCCAGCCGGTACAAGGCGCCGTCGAGCGGCTCGAAGGCGTCGCGCAGCGGCAACGCGGCGCCCAGCGTCCAGTCGGCCGACTTCAGCGTCTTGAAACTGTAGATCATTGCCACGCCCTGGCTGTTGCTGCTGACCGCCGAGTCCGCCCCGTCCTCCTTCAGCGCGCGCGTGGTGAGCGCGTTGGCGTTGGCCGCGCGCGGCTGCAGCAGCCGGCTGGCGTCCGGGTGTAGCACGTACAGCGGCACCGCGCCGCGCGTGATGGCGAAGTAATAGCCGCTCTTGCCGACCTTGGCGCTGCGCAGCCGGCCCAGCACGTTGTCCTTGTACAGGCGCAGCACGCCGATCAGCATGCCGACCACTTCGCCGCGCGCGTCCAGCACCGGGGCGACGAATTGCACGATGGGTTGCTTGCTGGTCTTGCCGAGCACCGGTTCGGCGATCATCGGCCGGCGCGTGCGCAGCACGGTTTTGAAAAAGGCCCGGTCGGAGGCGTCCGTGCCGGCCCGTCCCGGCACCGCCGGCACGTCGGCGATCAGGCGGCCGCGGGCGTCGAGCACCAGCACGTCGTCGAACAGCGTCAGCACCGCCCGCGTCGCGTAGTGGGCCCTGAGCTTCTCCGGCGAATCCATCAGCTCGGGCGGCTGCTGCCTGGCGCTGGCGCCGACGACGTCGAGGAGGATCTGCAACTTGTCGTCGAGTTCGGTCGCGGTACTGCGCACCAGCGCGTTCTGCTGCGCCAGCAAGACCCCGGTGAAGTCCTCGCGCATGCGCTGCATCTGGGCCACGGTGACCAGCGCGATCATGAGAATCGACGTCAGGCTCGTTGCCAGGGCGACTTTCGCTTTGATCCCGAGTGGCTTCATTGCTTTCCTTTATGGACGCCCGCGCGGGCATTCAGGCCGCCCGGGAATTGTGCTATCAATAAGGATACTTAGCAAGCACTACCCTGCCGCGCGGCGGCCGCCAGGATCACCGGCGCCACCGCCGCCGGCCGACCGCCTCGCCGAAGGCGCTGCCGCGGATCGGCCCGCGGCTCGCGATGCCGGGCGCCGCGCCAGCGGGTAGAATGGCGCGGCGCCAGTATATTTTTCTTTCGGCGAATCGAAACCGCCGCGGCCCGCCTCTTAGTAGCCGAGGGATGTCCTCGCCACCGTCGAAAGGGAAAAATATGTTCTATATGAAAAATGTACCGGGTTGGGAGCGGCTCTTGCGCGCCGTCGCCGGCCTGCTGGCGATCGCCTTCGGCGTGCTCGCGCTTGGCGGCGCGGCCGGCGTCGGCCTCGCGCTCGGCGGCGCCGGCCTCGTCGCCTCCGGGCTGTTCGGTTTCTGTCCGATGTGCGCGCTGCTCGGGCGCCGCCTGGACCGCGCCGGCCGCGCCGATGACGCTCGCTGAGCAACACCGACCGGTGCTGGACGCCGCCCACGGCGGCGATCCCGCCGCGCTGGCGCAGTTGCTGCGGCTGTGCCAGCCCGACATCCGCCGCTACGCCCGGCGCTCCTGCCTGCTCAGCGACGTCGACGACGCCGTCCAGGAGGCCTTGTTGGTGCTGTCGCGCCGGCTCGGCTCGGTGCGCCTGCTGGCGGCGTTCTCCGGCTGGTTGTTCAAGGTGGTGCGGCACGAGTGCCGCAAGCTGGCCCGTCTGGCGCTGCGCCACGCTCCCTACGACGACGAGCGCGCCGAACGCTGGCTGGCCGCGCAGGACACGGCCGGCCTGCGGCTGGACCTGGTGAACGCGCTCGAATCGCTGCCGGCCGATTATCTGCACATGATCCTGTTGCGCGATTTCGCCGAGCTGAGCATCGCCGAAATCGCCGCCCTGCTCGGCCTGACGGCGGCCGCCGCCAAGAGCCGGCTGCACTGCGCCCGGCTGCTGGCGCGCGAGTATCTGGTGGGCTGAGGCGGGCGCCTGGCGTCGGGAGCGGCCGCCCCGGCGTAGTTGCCATATAATTAAATCGACCAACCCCGGGTCGTTTAGTGGGCTATTGCCACTTGGTAACGTCGGGATGCGATAAACTCCATGACAGCCTCCGAATAGGTATATCCCGCTATGCTCACAGAACTGCCCGCCCTGACCCTGCCCCGCGTTCCCGTGGAGGTGTTGCGCGCGCGCTGCTCCACCTGCAGCATGCACCAGTTGTGCCTGCCGATGGGCCTGGACATGGGCGATATGGACCGGCTCGACCAGATCATCGGCCGGCGCCGCAAGGTGCCGCGCGGCGCCACGCTGTTCCGCATCGGCGACCCGTTCGTCAACCTGTACGCGATCCGCCTCGGCCATTTCAAGACCTACCAGATCAACGCCGGCGGCGAGGAGCAGATCACCGGCTTCCAGATGGCCGGCGAGCTGCTCGGCATGGACGCGATCAGCGCCGACCGCCACCATTGCAACGCGGTGGCGCTGGAAGACAGCGAGGTGTGCGAAATCCCGTTTTCCAGCCTTGAACAGCTGCTCGGCGAGATGCCGACGCTGCTGCGCCATTTCCACCGCATGATGAGCCAGGAGATCACGCGCGAGCAAAGCGTCATGCTGTTGCTGGGTAATATGCAGGCGACCCAGCGCTTCGCCGCCTTCATCGTCAACCTGGGCTCGCGCTACGAGGCGCGCGGCTATTCGAGCGTCACGTTCCAGCTGCGCATGTCGCGCGAGGAAATCGGCAACTACCTGGGGCTGACCATCGAGAGCATCAGCCGGCTGTTGTCGAAGTTTAAGAAGGAAGGCTGGCTGCGCGTCAGCAACCGCGAAATTGAAATCCTTAATCCGGCCATGCTGAAGGCGATTACCGCCGGTACGCCGGAGGCTTGCGCCTAAGCCGCCGGCGACGCCGGTCGGCTGGCCCACGCCGTGTAACGGAGCTGGGCTAACCGACCTGCGGCAATCCCATCAATCGCTGCGCAGCGCCACGGCGCGCTGCGTCGGCCAGGTCCAACTGCCATCCAGGCGCCAGTCGCGCCGGGCGTTTTCCGCCAGCACTTGCCAGCGGCTGCGCTCGAACAGCGCCAGCGGCGCGCTGAAGTTGCCTTGCGCGTCGGGCTGGACCGCCAGTTTGATGTCCTTCTCCGGTTGCGTCGCATGGGCCAGGTGCAGCAGCAGCGGCGCGCTGTAGGGCAGGCCGTGGCTGTCGATCTTGCCCACCAGCACGGCGTTGGCGGCGTCGTAGCGCAGCGCCGCCGTCAGCCCCAGCGCGCTGGCCGCGCGGTCGCGCCGCAAGTCCTGGTTGATCGCCTTGCCCTTCTTGTAGTAGTCGCCCACCACCAGCGCGTCCTGGCGCGAAAACGCCAGGTAGCCGGTGTAGCTGCCGGCCACTATGACGATGAAGGGGCCGAGCATCAGCAACCACGGCCAGCGGTGCGTGTACCAGGGGCGTTCGGCCGGCGCCAGGGGGCGCAATGGCAATACGTTCGACATGGTTTCTCCTTTATTGCTTAGCGCGGCACAAAGAACACCGCTTTTTCCATCACGTGCAGGCTTGGGTCGTCGAGCGCCGTCAACTCGATGGCGATCTGGTTGGAACCCTTGGCCCCGGCGCCGTGGGCGGCGCGCAGGCGCACCGGCAGCGCCAGCGTTTCGGTGGCGCCGACGCTGACCTCGTCGGGCGTGACCAGCGCCAGGCTCGGCAGGCCCGACACCTTCACCTTGTAGCGGTGCGGCGTCTCCGCGGTGTTCATGATCTGCAGGCGGTAGACGTTTTCGACCATGCCGTCCTCGACTTCGCGCCCCATCGCGCCGCGGTCGCGGATCACGTCCAGCTTGAGCGGCGTGCGCAGCGCCAGCGAGCCGACCACGGCGGCGGTGATGACGGCCAGGATCGCCGTGTAGATCAGCACGCGCGGGCGCAGCGCGCGCTGGCGGATCTGCTCGACGCTGAAATTGTTGGCCAGCGCGTGGTCGGTGCTGTAGCGGATCAGGCCGCGCGGGCGGTCGATCTTGTCCATCACCGTGTTGCAGGCGTCGACGCAGGCGGCGCAGCCGATGCATTCGTACTGCAGGCCCTGGCGGATGTCGATGCCGGTCGGGCACACCTGCACGCACAGGGTGCAGTCGATACAGTCGCCCGTCTTGGCGGCGACGGCCGGCGTGGCCTTCTTGTTGAGCGCGCCGCGCGGCTCGCCGCGCTTGACGTCGTAGGTGATGATCAGCGTGTCCTGGTCGAACATCGCGCTCTGGAAGCGGGCGTACGGGCACATGTATTTGCAGACCTGCTCGCGCAGCCAGCCGGCGTTGCCGTAGGTGGCCAGCGCGTAGAACAGCACCCAGAACCATTCCCACGGCCCGAAGCTGAGCGTGGCCACCTCGTGCGCCAGCGTGTGGATGGGCGTGAAATAGCCGACGAAGGTGAAGCCGGTCCACAGCGCCACCGCGCCCCAGGCCAGGTGCTTGGCGGTTTTCTTGGCCGCCTTGCGCAGCGACGGCCCCTGCTTGTCGAGCAGCATGCGGGCGCTGCGCGTGCCCTCGATGCGGCGCTCGATCCACAGGAAGATTTCGGTGTACACCGTTTGCGGGCAGGCGAAGCCGCACCAGACCCGCCCGGCGATCGCCGTCACCAGGAACAGCAGGTAGGCGCAGATGATCAGCAGCGCCGCCAGGTAGATGAAGTCCTGCGGCCACAGCACCACGCCGAGGATATAGAACTTGCGCGTGCCGAGGTCGAACAGCAGGGCCTGGCGGCCGTTCCAGCTGAGCCACGGCAAGCCGTAGAACATCAGCTGGGTCAGCCAGACGCAGACCCAGCGCAGGCTGGCATAGCGGCCCTTCGCCTCGCGCGGATAAATCTCCTCGCGGGCCGCGTACATCTTGATCACTTGGGGGGCGGGATCGCTCATGGCTGCTCGCCTATCAAGGTTGCGGGTTCGACAGGCTCCACACGTACGATGCCAGCACATGTACCTTGGCCTCGCCGAGGAAGTCGTCGAACGCCGGCATGGCGTTGCTGCGGCCCTTGCGGATGGTTTCCATGACGGTGTCGGCGCTGCCGCCGTACAGCCAGATCTTGTCGCTCAGGTTGGGCGCGCCCAGCGCCTGGTTGCCGGTGCCGCCGGCGTTGTGGCAGGCCATGCAGGCGCCGAACTTGTTTTTGCCGAACACCACCTTGATCGGGTCGGCGGTCGAGCCGGACAGGCTCAGCACGTAGTGGGCGACGTTTTCCACGTCCTTGTCGCTGCCCAGCGCCGCGCCCATCGGCGGCATCTGGCCGTTGCGCCCGTGCAGGATGGTGGTCTTGATGATCTCCGGCGTGCCGCCGTACAACCAATCCTTGTCGGTCAGGTTCGGAAAGCCCTTGTTGCCGCGCGCGTCCGAGCCGTGGCATTGCGCGCAGTAGGTCAGGAACAGCCGCTCGCCGACGGCGTGCGCGGTCGGGTTGGCCGCCACCGTCTTCAGGTCCTGTCCGAGGAATTGCTTGAACAGGGGGCCGTAGTCGGCGTCGGCCTTGTCCAGCTCGCCCTGGTACTGGCCGCTGGACTTCCAGCCCAGCTTGCCGGCGTAGGTGCCCAGGCCCGGGTAGAGGAACAGGTAGGCCAGCGCGAACACGATGGTGATGTAGAACAACCACATCCACCAGCGCGGCATCGGCGTGTTCAGCTCGGTCAAGTCCTCGTCCCAGATGTGGCCGGTGGTACCGACCGGGCCGTCGTGGTCCTTCAGCGCGCCGACCTTGTGGGTCGACTGCGAGTACAGCAGCACGCCGCAGCCGAAGATGCCCAGCAGCGACAGCACGACGATGTAGATGTTCCAGAAACCGCTGGTGAAGTCAGACATGGCCGCCCTCCCCCACGACGATGTCGGCGGCGTCGTCGGCGAACGGCAGTTGCGCGGCGCTGTCGAAGTCGCTGCTGCGCCGGGTCACGAAGGTCCACCACAGGATGCCCAGGAAGGTGGTGAAGGAAACCACCGTCATGACGCTGCTGGCGCTGTCAAAGAGGTTCTCGATTGCCATGCTAGTTCCTTGTCTTGATTAATGTGCCCAGGCCCTGCAGATAGGCGATCAGGGCGTCTTCTTCGGTCTTGTCCACCAGCGCGGCCGGCGCGGCGGCGATCTCGGCCTCGCTGTACGGGTCGCCCAGGCGTTTCAGCGCGCGCATTTTCGGCGCGATCTCGGCCGGCACCAGGGCGGTTTTCGCCAGCCATGGATAGTTCGGCATGTTCGACTCGGGCACCAGGTCGCGCGGCTTGTTCAAATGGGTTTTGTGCCATTCGTCGCTGTAGCGCCCGCCCACCCGCGCCAGGTCGGGGCCGGTGCGTTTCGAACCCCACTGGAACGGCCGGTCGTAGACGAACTCGCCGGCGACCGAGTAGTGGCCGTAGCGTTCGGTTTCGGCGCGGAACGGCCGGATCATCTGCGAGTGGCAGTTGTAGCAGCCCTCGCGCACGTAGATGTCGCGCCCGGCCAGGCGCAGCGGCGTGTACGGCTTGAGGCCGGCGATCGGCTCGGTGGTCGACTTCTGGAAGAACAGCGGGACGATCTCGACCAGGCCGCCGACGCTGACCACCAGCGTCACCAGCGCGATCAGCAGCCAGGGGTTCTTCTCAATCCATTCATGTGAAAATTTCATCGCTCACTCCGAATCAGGCGTGGGCCGCGGCCAGCGCGGGAATGCGCGCCGTCACCGATTGGCGGCCGCGCAGGGTCATGTAGGTGTTGTAGCCCATCAACAGCATGCCGCTCAGGTACAGCAAGCCGCCGCCGAAGCGCACCACGTAGTACGGATAGGTCGCCTTGACCCCCTCGACGAAGGTGTAGGTCAGGGTGCCGTCGGGGTTGACCGCGCGCCACATCAGGCCCTGCATCACGCCGGCGATCCACATCGCCGCGATGTACAGCACGATGCCGATGGTGGCGACCCAGAAGTGCATGTCGATCAGGCGGGTGCTGTACATCCTGGTCCGGCCGGCCAGGCGCGGCAACAGGTAGTAGATCGAGCCCATCGTGATGAAGCCGACCCAGCCCAGGGCGCCGCCGTGGACGTGGGCGATGCCCCAGTCGGTGTAGTGCGACAGCGAGTTGATGGTCTTGATCGACATCATCGGCCCCTCGAAGGTGGCGATGCCGTAGAACGACAGCGAGACGATCAGGAACTTCAGGATCGGGTCGGTGCGCAGCTTGTGCCAGGCGCCCGACAAGGTCATCATGCCGTTGATCATGCCGCCCCACGACGGCGCCAACAGGATCAGCGAAAACACCATGCCGATCGACTGGGTCCAGTCGGGCAAGGCGGTGTAGTGCAGATGGTGCGGGCCGGCCCACATGTAGGTGAAGATCAGCGCCCAGAAGTGGACGATCGACAGGCGGTACGAATACACCGGGCGCTCGGCCTGTTTCGGGATGAAGTAGTAAACCATGCCGAGGTAGCCGGCGGTGAGGATGAAGCCGACCGCGTTGTGGCCGTACCACCACTGTATCATCGCGTCCTGCACGCCCGAGTAGGCCGAGTAGGATTTCCACAGCGACGCCGGCATCGCCGCGGCGTTGACCACGTGCAGCAGCGTGACGGCGATGATGTAGGCGCCGAAGAACCAGTTGGCGACGTAGATGTGGGCCACCTTGCGCTTGAGCAGGGTGCCGAAGAACACCACCGCGTAGGCGATCCAGACCACGGCGATGAGGATGGCGATCGGCCATTCCAGTTCGGCGTATTCCTTGCCGCGGGTGAAGCCCATCGGCAGGGTGACCACGGCCGACAGGATCACCGCCTGCCAGCCCCAGAAGGTGAACGCGGCCAGCTTGTCGGAGAACAGCCGCACCTGGCAGGTGCGCTGCACCACGTAGTACGAGGTGGCGAACAGGCCGCAGATGCCGAAGGCGAAAATCACGGCGTTGGTGTGCAGCGGCCGCAGCCGGCCGTAGGTCAGCCAGGGTATGTCCAGGTTCAGCGCCGGCCATGCCAGTTGGGCGGCGATGATGACGCCAACCAGCATGCCGACGATGCCCCAGACTACGGTGGCGATCGCGAATTGCTTGACGATCTTGTAGTTGTAGTTCAGTGAATGGTCCACTCGTGCTCTCCCGGGATTGCTTTGATGATGTAGTGCATCAAAGAGTACGGGTTCGACCATCAAAAAACTTTGATGTGGATCAAAATTCACCAGATCAATTGCAGATAGGCACTAACGCGGGGGCGCGCTACCACGACCCCGATACGTGGGGCGTTGGGGCCGGCCGGTGCATGTCGCCGGTGTTTGCGCGCGGCGGTGGCGCCGCCGCCGCGCTTCGCTACACTAGCTCATGAGCACGCCGAACGACGACTACGACACGCCCTGGAAGGACGCCGTGACCCGGTATTTTGCGGACTTCATGGCCTTCTATTTTCCCCGCGCCCACGCCGAGATCGACTGGTCGCGCCCGCAGCGCTTCCTCGAGCAGGAATTGGCGCAGGTGGCGCACGACGCCGAACTGGGGAAGCGCCTGGCCGACAAACTGGTCGAGGTCACCCTGAAGGGCGGGGCGCCGCAGTGGGTGCTGGTGCATTTGGAAGTGCAGGGTCGGCGCGACAGCCGTTTCGCCGAGCGCATGTTTACCTACAACTACCGCATTTTCGACCGCTACCGCCGGCCCGTCGCCAGCATGGCGCTGCTGGCCGACGGCAACGCCGGCTGGAAACCCGACAGCTTCGGCTACCAGTTGCTCGGCTGCACGGTGGGGATTCAATTTCCCGTTGTTAAACTGGACGATTTCGCCGGACGCGCCGAACAGTTGCTGGACGACCCGAACCCGTTCGCGCTGGTGACGGCGGCCTACCTCGCCACCCGCGAAACCAAGGGCGACGACGTCCGCCGCGCGGCCGCGAAGTGGTTCATACTCGAACGGCTCCTGCTGCAAAATCGGGACAGGAGGATTATCATTGACCTGACCGTGGTGATCGACTGGTTAATGCGCCTGCCTCAACCACTGGAGCACGAGTTATGGCGCCGCATCGAGAAATTCGAAAGGAGTCGGGCTATGCCTTATATTTCATCCTTTGAGCGTATCGGCCTGGAGCGCGGCCTCAAGCGAGGTCTGCGGGAAGGACTGCGGGAAGGACTGCGGGAGGGACGGCAGGAAGGACGGCAGGAGGGACGGCAGGAGGGACGGCAGGAGGGATTGCGCGAGGCGCTGACGCAGCAGTTGCGGCGGCGCTTCGGCGCCTTGCCCGATCCTGTGCAACGGCGCCTTGAACAAGCTACCTGGGCCGAACTGCTGGTGTGGTCCGAGGACTTTGTGGACGCTGCCACGCTGGATCAGGTGTTCCGGGCGCAGGCCGGGTAAGCGCGGCGGGTTTACCGCAAACGCGGGCGCAAACGTCTGGCGCGGCGCTCACTGGCGCGGCGTTTCTTGCTATTCCCGCGTGTTTAGCGCTTCCTGTGCGTTGGCGGCGGCGCCGCTGTCGTCGTCCTGCAGCACGCGCAGGCCGGGGCCGACCAGGTCGTCGAATTGGCCGCCGTCGGAGGCCTTGAAAAACACCCACAGCGCAACGAACACGGTGGCGATGCTGACGGGGATCAGGAGGTAGAGGGCTTCCATGCTCAGTTCCGGCGCAAGCGCAGCGCGTTGGCAATGACGACGGCCGAGCTGAGCGCCATGCCCAGCCCCGACAGCCAGGGGTTCAGATAGCCCAGCGCGGCGGCCGGGATCGCCAGCAGATTGTACAGCGTGGCCCAGGCCAAGTTTTGGCGGATCACCGCCATGGTCGCGGCGGCGGCGCGCGCCGTTTCGGCCACCGACGACAACCGGCCCGACAGCAGCACCGTGTCGGCGTGCGCCTGGGCCAGCGCGGCGCCCGAACCCATCGCGAATGAAACGTCGGCGGCGCTCAGCACGGCGGCGTCGTTGATGCCGTCGCCGACCATCGCCACCACCGCGCCGCCGGCTTGCAATTGCTGCACCACGCGCAGCTTTTCGTCGGGCAGGCATTCGCCCCTGGCGACGTCGATGCCCAGCCCGGCGGCGACGGCCTGGGTCAGCGCCTGTTGGTCGCCGCTGAGCAGGAGCACGCTCTTGCCGGCGGCGCGGAAATAGTCGACCACCGCGGCGGCGTCGGCGCGCAGCGCGTCGCTCAGCAGGAAACGCGCCAGCCATTCGCCCTCGGCGCCCAGGTACACCGGCGTCATGCCGGCGGTATCGGTGGCGCCGTCGGCGCGGCCCGGGCCGGCCAGTCCGGCGACAAAGGCGGCGTTGCCGAGCCGGTAGCGGCGCCCGTCCAGCGTGCCTTGCAAGCCCTGCCCGGGTATTTCCTCGACGGCCTCGGCGTGTGATTGCGGCACACCGGCCGCCTCGGCGTCGGCGGCCTCGACGATGGCGCGCGCCAGCGGATGGGCGCTGCCCGCCTCCAGCGCGGCGCCGACCCGTAGGCAGAGCTCGCGCGCCATCGCGCCCAGCGGTTCGACCCCGCGCACCACCGGCTTGCCCAGGGTCAGCGTACCGGTCTTGTCGAACACCACGTGGGTGGCGCGGTGCAGCGTTTCAAGTACGTGCGGCCGGACGATCAGCACGCCGCGCCGCAGCAACCGGTCGGTGGCGGCGGCCAGCGCCGACGGCGTCGCCAGCGACAGCGCGCACGGGCACGACACCACCAGCACGGCGATGGCGACCGGCCAGGCGCGCGCCGGTTCATACCAATACCAGAAGCCGAAGCTGGCCAGCGCGAACAGCAGCAGCGCGACCACGAACCAGGAGGCGACGCGGTCGGCCCACTGGGCGATCCGCGGCTTGCCCAGGCCGGCCCGTTCGACCAGTTTGATCAGGTCGGACAGCGTGCTCTCGCGCGCCGGCCGGCTGACGCGCAGCAGCACCGCCGCGCTGGCGTTGATGGCGCCGCCCGGCACCGCCTCGCCCGGCCCCTTGCGCTGGGCCGCGCTCTCGCCGGTCAGCAGCGCCATGTCGATCGCGGTGTTGCCTTCGATAATGATGGCGTCGGCGGCGATCGCCTCGCCCGGCTTGACCAGGATGACGTCGCCGGCGGCCAGCGCGGCGGCCGCCACCACCGTGGCGGCGCGGCTGCCGGGATAGCCGTCCAGCCGCGCGGCGCAGGCCGGCAGCGCGTGTTGCAGCCGCTCCAGCGCCGAGGCGGCCTTGCGCCGCGCCAGCAGTTCCAGGTAGCGGCTGCACAGCAGCAGGAAGATGAACATCGTGGCCGAGTCGAAATACACCTCGCCATGGCCGCGCCAGGTCGCCACCGCGCTGCCGGCGAAGGCGGCGATGATGCCCAGCGCCACCGGCACGTCCATGCCGGGCGCGCGCGCGCGCAGGCTGGCCCAGGCGCCCTTGAAAAACGGTTGCGCCGAGTAGCAAATCGCCGGCAGCGTCAGCAGCAGGCTGGCCCAGCGCATCAGGCCGGCGATGTTGTCGTCCATGGTGCCGTCGTCGGCCAGGTAGACCGGCACCGCGTACATCATCACTTGCATCATCGACAGGCCGGCGACGAATAGTTGCCGGCCCAGCGTCTTGGTGGCGCCGCGCAACTGCTCGCCGTGGCGCACCGCGTCGTACGGGTAGGCCGCGTAGCCGACCTGGCGCAGCGCCGCCAGGATGTCGCCGGGACGGCAGGCGTCCTTGCTCCAGCGCACGTACAGGCGCTCGGTGGCGACGTTCAGCTTGGCCGCCTGCACGCCGGGCAGGCGCGTCAGGCGCCGTTCGACCAGCCAGACGCAGGCGGCGCAGCGGATGCCCTCGACCGCCAGCGTCGTTTCGCAACTGGCCTCGTCGAGCGCGAAGCGGACGTCGGCGTTGTCGTACAGTTGCAGCTCGGGCGGCACCAGCTCGCTGCCGGCGGCGCTGGCGGCGAACGCCGAGCGGTCGCGGTAGTACGCGGCTTGGCCGATCTCGACGATGCTGCGCGCCACCGCCGCGCAGCCGGGGCAGCACATGGCGCGCGCGGCGCCGTCGATGTCGACCGGCCAGTCGGCGCCGGCCGGCAGCGGCAGGCCGCAGTGGAAGCAGCCGGCGTCGAGGTCGGCCGGCGCGCCGGCCATGGCCGGTTGCGCGCTCATGGGTGGCCCGTCAGGCACAGCGCGTCGAGCCAGCCCAGCGAGACGCCGTTGACCGCGCGCGCCAGGCCCAGCAGGCCGAAGGCCAGCACCAGCAGGCCGCCGGCCAGGCGCACGCCGCGGCGCCGCACGGCGGCGCGCAGGCGCGCGCCGACCAGGCCCAGCGCCAGCAGCGTCGGCAAGGTACCCAGGCCGAAGGCCAGCATCACCAGGGCGCCCTGCAGCGCCGAGCCGCTCAGCATGGCCGTCAGCAGCACGCTGTAGACCATGCCGCAGGGCAGCCAGCCCCACAGGCCGCCCAGCGCCAGCGCCTTCAGCGCGCTATCCATCGGCAGCAGCGGCTTCAACAGCGGTTGCACGCGGCGCCACACCAGGTTGCCGGCCGCCTCCAGCCGCGCCAGGCCGCGCCAGGCGTCCATCAGGTACAGGCCCAGCGCGACCAGCATCAGGTTGGCCATCCAGTAGAACGCCAGTTGCAGCCCGGCCAGGCGCAGCAGGTGGGCGGCGCCGCCGGCCAAGCCGCCGGCCAGCGCGCCGGCCGCCATGTAACTGGCGATGCGCCCGGCGTTGTAGGCGGCCACGCGCAGCGGCGCGCCGTCGTGCAAGCGCGCACCGGTGGCGGCGACGGCGATGGCGACCACCGGCCGCGGCCGCGGGCTGGAGGCGGCCGACAGCGCGCCGACGATGCCGCCGCACATGCCGATGCAATGGACGCTGCCGGCCAGGCCCACCATGAACACCGGTAGCAGGTTGAGCGCGCTCATGCCGGCGCCGTCAGACGGTCTTCGAGTAGCGCAGCGGTTGCGGCGCGTTCTCTTTGGCGGCGCTCAGGTAGCGGTCGAACACCATGCAGATATTGCGGATCAGCAGGCGCCCTTTCGGCGTCACGCTCAGCCACTCGGCGTCGATGGTCAGCAGGCCGTCCGCCTCGAACTCGGCCAGCTTGGCCAGCTCGGCCGCGAAATATGTCTTGAAGACGATCGGGTAACCCTGCTCGACCGAGGCGATGGACAGCTCGAAATTGCACATCAGCATCTGGATGATGATGCGGCGCAGCAGGTCGTCGGTGTCGAGCTTGATGCCGCGGGCGATCGGCAGGCGGCCCTCGTCGAGCTTTTCGTAATAGGCGTCGAGGGTTTTCTCGTTCTGGCTGTAGACCGCGCCCACCGAGCTGATGGCGGACACGCCGCAGGCGATCAGGTCGGCCTCGGCGCGCGTCGAATAGCCCTGGAAGTTGCGGTGCAGCCGGCCCTGGCGCTGCGCCACGGCCAGGTCGTCGCCCGGCTTGGCGAAGTGGTCCATGCCGATGTAGACGTAGCCGGCCGCCGTCAGGCGGGCGATGCACTGCCCCAGCATGGCCAGCTTGGTGGCGCTGTCGGGCATGTCGGCGTCGAGGATGCGCCGTTGCGGCTTGAACAGGTGCGGCATGTGGGCGTAGTGGTACAGCGCGATGCGGTCCGGGTCGGCCTTGATCACCTTGGCCAGGGTTTGCTCCATGCTGGCCAGGCTCTGCTTGGGCAGGCCGTAGATCAGGTCGATGCTGACCGAGCGGAAGCCGGCCTCGCGCGCGGCGGCGATGATGGCCACCGTTTCGGCTTCGGGCTGGATGCGGTTGACCGCCTTCTGCACCGCGGCGTCGAAATCCTGCACGCCCAGGCTGATGCGGTTGAAGCCCTGCGCGCGCAGCGACTGCACGCGCTCGCGGCTGACCGTACGCGGGTCGATTTCGATCGAATACTCGCCGGCGTCGTCGGGCGCGAACTCGAAGTGGTGGCGCAGGTGGGCCATCAAATCCTGCATCTGGCGGTCGCTCAGGTAGGTCGGCGTGCCGCCGCCGAAATGCAGTTGCTCGATCTGGTGCATGCCGGCGAACAGCTTGCCCTGCATGGTGATTTCCTGCTTCAGGTAGCTCAGGTAGGTGGCGGCCTTGGCGCGGTCCTTGGTGACGATCTTGTTGCAGGCGCAGTAATAGCAAACCGTGTCGCAAAACGGGATGTGGACGTACAGCGACAGCGGCCGGCGGCCGCCGCGCAGGCGCAGCGCGGCCAGCGCCTCGAGGAAATTGCCGTAGCCGAAGTCGGCCGAAAAGCGGTCGGCGGTCGGGTAGGATGTGTAGCGCGGCCCCGACTGGCTCAGTTTGCCGATGACGCCGGCGTCGAATTCGATGCTCGCGCCGGGCGCGGCGATGCTGTGGGATGGGGACATAAAATCGATTCTCGAAAAGCGGGTCGGGGTGCGGTTCAGGCCGCCAGGCGCTTGAGGCCCCGCGGCGCCGGCTTGGCCGGGGCGGCGCGGGCCGGGCGCTGCCTTGGCTGCGGCTGCGGCAACTTGCCGAACTTGAACAGGCTGACCGCCTGCGTCAGGTGGCCGGCCTCCTCGGCCAGGCTGGTCGCGGCGGCTGCGGCCTCCTCCACCAGCGCGGCGTTTTGCTGCGTCACCTGGTCCATGTGGGCGATCGCCTGGTTGACCTGGTCGACGCCGACGCTCTGCTCGCGCGAGGCCAGCGAAATGCTTTGCATGATCGTCGTCACCTGTTGCACCGAGCTGACCACCTGCTCCATGGTCGAGCCGGCCCGGTTCACCTGCACCATGCCGGCGCTAACCTTGCCAACCGAAATTTCGATCAGGTTTTTGATGTCCTTGGCCGCCGTCGCCGAGCGCTGGGCCAGGTTGCGCACCTCGCCGGCGACCACCGCGAAACCGCGGCCCTGCTCGCCGGCCCGTGCCGCCTCGACGGCGGCGTTCAGCGCCAGGATGTTGGTCTGGAAGGCGATACCCTCGATCAGGCTGATGATGTCGACGATTTTGCGCGACGAGGCGTTGATGTCGCCCATCGTCGTGATGACGTCGGCGACGATCTCGCCGCCCTCGACGGCGACCTTGGAGGCGGCCACGGCCAGCACGTTGGCCTCGATCGAATTGTCGGCGTTTTGCTTGACGGTGGCCGAGAACTGCTCGACGCTGGAGGCGGTCTCCTCCAGGCTGGCGGCTTGCGACTCGGTGCGCCCGGACAGGTCGACGTTGCCGGCGGCGATCTGCCGGGTCGCCACCGCCATCGTTTCGACGTTGACGCGCACGTCGCGGATGGTGGCGATCAGGTTGCTGTTCATTTGCTGTAGCGCGCGCAGCAGCTGGCCGACCTCGTCGGTGCTGACGGTGTCGAAGCTGCCCGACAGGTCGCCGGCGGCGATGGCGCGGGCGCCGCCGACGGCCTTGTTGAGGGGGCGCAGCACCGACACGCGCAGCGTGTACCACAGGAAGACGTTGACCAGGAAGCCCAACAGGGTGGCGCCGAAGATGCCGTAGTTGCTCGCCGGCGAGCCGGTCGAGAACAACACCGCGGCGCACACGCCCAGTTGCAGCGTGTTGACGACGCTGGTGCACAGCCAGATGCGCATCGCCAGCGACATGTGGCCCAGGTTGGCCACCAGGTGTTTCAGGCCGGTGTGCATGAGCTGGCCGTTCTTGATGCGCAAGCCCTGCGCCTTGCCCTGTTTGAAGGCGGCGTAACTACGCTGCGCGGCGGCGACCTCGGCGCGCTCGGGCTTGACGCGCACCGACATATAGCCGACCGTCTTGCCCTGGTCCATGATCGGCGTGATGTTCGCGCGCACCCAGTAGAAGGCGCCGTTCTTGCAGCGGTTCTTTACCAGTCCGGTCCACGGCGTGCCGGCCTTGAGCGAGGTCCACAGGTCGGCGAAGGCCTCGACCGGCATGTCGGGATGGCGCAGGATATTTTGCGGCTCGCCGATCAGTTCGGCCTCCAGGTAGCCGCTGATCTGGCAAAAATACGGGTTCACATAGGTGATGTCGCCGTTCAAATCGGTTTTGGAGACGATGGCCTGGTCGTCCATCACATGGACTTCTTGTTGGCTAATTGGCAGGTTTTGGCGCATCGCGACTCTCCGGAACAAATGGGTGTGGTAACTCTTGCGCAATTGCAAGAGACGACCAAGTGTACGGAGTCGTGTCGGCAAATTTATTGATATAGATCAAAAACCCCAATATTGGGCAGAATGAGGATGGTCGGAAAGATATCGTTTTTTGCTCATCGGAGCGGCCGCCGGCGCTGTTAAAACCAGAGGCGTTACCCCAGGGTCTCACCCCGGCTCTTTGCCTTGGCGTGATTTTCAACGCCGCCAACGCGCTTAATCCAGCCCCGGCGTCAGCGGGCGCAGCCGGCCGACCGCGTAACCCTGGGCGTAGTCGACGCCCAGTTCGCGCACCACCTCCAGCGTGGCCTCGTCCTCGACGTATTCGGCCACCGTCTTCAAGCCCATTACGTGGCCGACCTCGTTGATTGCCTTCACCATCGCGCGGTTGATGGCGTTGTTGGCGATGTCGCGCACGAAGATGCCGTCGATCTTCAGGTAGTCGACCGGCAGCGCCTTCAGGTAGCCGAACGAGGAAAATCCGCTGCCGAAGTCGTCGAGCGAGAAGCGGCAGCCCAGCGTTTTCATCCGGCCCATGAACACCTGCGCCTTCGGCAGGTTGGCGATGACCGCCGTTTCGGTGATTTCAAAGCAAATCTGCTCGGGCGCCACCTCGTGCTCGACGAACTGCTCGGTGATGTACTCCTGCAACTTGGCGTCGCCCAGCGACACCCCCGACAGGTTGACCGAGTACAGCGCCGGGCTGCGCCGGTGGCTTTCCTCGAACGCCTCCAGCGGCGTCAGGCTGTCGCGCACGCTCTTGATGTGGTGGCAAACCGCGCGGATGACCCAGCGGTCGATCGACACCATCAGGTCGTAGCGCTCGGCGGCCGGGATGAAGGCGCCCGGCAGGATCAGGTCGCCCTTGGCGTTGAGGATGCGGATCAGCACCTCGTCGTGGCTTTCGGCGTGCGTGTGCAAGTGCACGATCGGCATCGCGTAGAGGCGGAAGTGCTGCTGCTCGAACGCCTCGTTCAGGCGCGCCACCCACTGCATCTCGCCCTGGCGCCGCGCCAGCATCAGGTCCGACTCGCGGTACACGTGGATGCGGTTGCGGCCCTGCTCCTTGGCCAGGTAGCAAGCCTGGTCGGCGGCGATCAGCAGCTCCGTCATCGACTTGCTTTGCTCGTTGACCTCGACCAGGCCGATGCTCACGCCCAGCTCGAAGCTGCGCTCGTCCCAGGTAAAGCGGAAGTCCTTGATCGACTGGCGGATCTGCTCGGCGATCAGATGCGCGTGGTCGGGCGGACAGTGCGGCAGCAGCACGCCGAGCTCGTCGCCGCCCAGGCGCGCCAGGATGTCGCTGTCGCGCATTGGCCCCTGCAGCATTTTCGCCAGAAGTTGCAGCAGCACGTCGCCGGCGCCGTGGCCGCAGGTGTCGTTGATGATCTTGAACTGGTCCAGGTCCATGTACAGCAGCGCGTGCACGTGGCCGTCCTGCTTCGACGCGTGCAGCGCGGCGGCGACCTGGTTCTCGAACTCGCGCCGGTTGATCAGCCCGGTCAAGGCGTCGTGCGTCGCTTGCCACGACAGTTGCTGGCTCAGCTTGCGTTCGTGGCTGACGTCGCGGAACACCACCACCGCGCCGAGGATAGCGCCGTCGCGCGACCAGATCGGCGCGGCCGAGTCCTCGACGGCGATGCGCCGCCCGTCGCGCGTGACCAGCATGCTGTGCGAGGACACGCCGATGGCTTGGCGCTGGCGCAGGCATTTCAGCGCCACGTGCTCGATCGGCTCGCCGCTGGCCTCGTCGACCAGCGCCAGCGTGGCGCCGATGTCGAGGCCGCGCGCCAGCGCCGTGGTCCAGCCGGTCAATTGTTCGGCGACCCGGTTCAGGTAGCGCGTCTTGCCGTCGGCGTCGGTGGTGATGACGCCGTCGCCGATCGAGCCCAGCGTGACCTCGGCGAGGTCCTTGCGCTCGGCCGCGCGCAGCTCCTTGAGCATGCGCTCGGTGACGTCCCAGATGATGCCCAGCGTGCGCTCGGGCGCGCCGGCGGCGTCGCAAAACACCCGCGCCTTGGCCGCCAGCCAGCGTACCGACTGGTCCGGCGCCTGCACGCGATATTCCAGTTCGTAGCCGGTGCGGCGGTCGACGCCGTCCTGCAGCACGGCGGTGACGCGTTCGCGGTCTTCCGGATGGACGAACGCCAGGAAGTCGTTGAACGCATGGGTGAGCGGTTCGGCTTTCAGGCCCAGCAGCGCGGCGCCCTGCGCCGACCAGCTGACGGTGCCGTCGGCCACCCTGCCGTTGACGATGCGGGAATCCCAGATGGCCATACGCGCCGCGTCCAGCGCCAGTTGCAAACGTCGTTGAAGGTCACTCATCGGCATGTCCGCGCACCCAATAAAAAACCGGCGGCACCGTTGCCGCCATGGTGATGGTTGGATGGCGCCCGCGGCCGGAGGTTCCCCGGGGTTACGTCTTGGGGCTTAACGAGTTCCACGCGGAAGCCGCCAAAACGGCGTTCCGGCGCCGGCCCTTACGGCTGGCCTTTGACCGCGCGCCACGCCCGCGTCACCGCGCTCACGCCCAGCAGCGCCAGCGCGCCGGCGGCGACCCCGGCCAAGGCGTCGAGCACGGTCGGCGTCGCCGCCTCCAGCGTCGGGCCGACCAGCGCCAGCGTACCGGCGGCCTGGGCGGCGTGGTGGATCACCTGGTGCGCGCCGGGCAGGCCGTGGGTCAGGATGCCGCCGCCAACCATGAACATGGCGACCGTGCCGATCACCGACAAGGCCTTCATCAGTTGCGGCGCGGCGGCCAGCAGCAGGCGGCCGAAGCCGCGCACCAGTTGGCGGCCGGCGCCGGGGCGCTGGCTCAGGTACAGGCCGGCGTCGTCGAGCTTGACGATGCCGGCCACCAGGCCGTACACGCCGAACGTCATGGCGACGGCGATGCCGGCCACCACCGCCACCTGCTGGCCGAACGGCGCCTCGGCGACGGTGCCCAGCGCAATGACGATGATCTCGGCCGACAGGATGAAGTCGGTGCGGATGGCGCCCTTGATCTTGTCCTTCTCCAGCGCCACCAGGTCGATGCTCGGGTCGACCAGGGCCTGCGTCAGCACGGCGTGGTGCCGGGCGTCCTCGGCCTCGCTGTGCATCAGCTTGTGGGCGATCTTCTCGAAGCCCTCGAAGCACAGGTAAACCCCGCCGAGCATTAGCAGCGGCGTGATGGCCCACGGCGCCAGCGCGCTGATGGCCAGCGCCGACGGCACCAGGATCGCCTTGTTCTTCATCGAGCCGACGCCGACCGCCCACACCACCGGCAGTTCGCGCTCGGCGCGCACGCCCGACACCTGCTGCGCGTTCAGCGCCAAGTCGTCGCCCAGCACGCCGGCGGTTTTCTTGGCGGCGACCTTGCTCATCAGGGCGACGTCATCGAGGATGCTGGCGATGTCGTCGAGCAGGGCTATCAGGCTGCTGGCCATCTCAGCGCCCTCCCCATGCGGCGGAATGGGCGGAGGCGGACGTGCGGGCGGGAATTGTCATGGGGCTCTTGTGCATTGAGAAATATACGCGGAATCTTACCTCAGAGCGGCAAGGAGCGCTGCACTTACGCACGCGCCGGGGGCGCGGCCAGCGGGGCCGCCGCGCTACCTGTAGAATTGTTGCTCCCCCTCTATTTTTATGATGGAACGCGCATGAGCTTTGCCACCTGGATCGGATTTGTCATCGCCGCCTGCATCATCGCCGTCTCGCCGGGCTCCGGCGCCGTGTTGTCGATGTCGCACGGGCTGTCGTACGGCGTCAAGAAAACCAGCGCCACCATCGCCGGCCTGCAGGTCGGCCTGATCGTCATCCTGATCATTGCCGGCGCCGGCGTCGGTTCGCTGCTGCTGGCCTCCGAGCTGGCGTTCAACGTCGTCAAGACGGTCGGCGCGCTGTACCTGATCTACCTCGGCCTGAGCCAGTGGCGCGCCAAGGTGCAGGTGGGCGGCGTCGCCGCGGCCGGGGCGCGCAGCGAACTGCCGTCGTTGCAAAAACGCCTGCTGACCGGCTTCCTGACCAACGCCACGAACCCGAAAGGCATCATCTTCATGGTCGCGGTGCTGCCGCAATTCATCGACGGCGCCGCCCCGCTGCTGCCGCAACTGCTGATACTCGGCGTGACCATGTGCAGCATCGACCTGGTGGTGATGCACAGCTACGCCTACCTGGCCGCGTCGATGCAGCGTTATTTCCGCGACGCCGGCGCGGTAAAAAAGCAAAACCGCTTCTTCGGCGGCATGCTGATGGCCGTCGGCACCGCGCTGTTCTTCGTCAAGCGCGGCGGCGCCCACGCCTGACGCGCCATGGCCATGGCCAACCAGGGCGGCGACTGGATCCAGCGCGCCCCGCCCGGCGGTAAACTGGAGCGCATCGAGGCCTTCTTTGCCGGCCACGGCTACGCTCCGCACCGCCACGACACCTACGCGATCGGCAAGACGCTGGCGGGGGTGCAAAGCTTCCGCTACCGGGGCGGGCAGTGCAACAGCGTTCCCGGCGGCACCATGGTGCTGCACCCCGACGAGGTGCACGACGGCGAGGCCGGCACGGCGGACGGCTTCCAGTACCGCATGCTGTATGTCGAGCCGGCGCTGATCCAGCAGGTGCTGGGCGGCAAGCCGCTGCCCTTCATCCAGGGCGGCCTGTGCGCCGATCCGCGCCTGGGCGCGGCCACCGCCGCCCTGCTGGCTAGCCTGGACGGCGCGCTCGACCCGCTGCAGGAAGACGACGCGCTGTTCGACCTGGCGCGGGCCTTGAGCGCGGCGGCCGGCGCGCCGCCGCGGCGGCACACTGTCGATTATTTGGCGGCCGAGCGCGCGCGCGGGTTCATCCATGGCGCGCTGGAACGCAGCGTCACGCTGGACCAGCTGGAACGGGAAAGCGGGCGCGACCGCTGGAGCCTGTCGCGCGACTTCCGGCTGCTGTTCGGCACCTCCCCTTACCGTTATCTGACCATGCGCCGCCTCGACCTGGTGCGCGCGTTGCTGTTGCAGGGACTGTCGCTGGCCGAGGCGGCGCTGCGCGCCGGCTTCAGCGATCAAAGCCATATGACGCGCCACTTCGGCAAGACCTACGGCATGTCGCCGGCGCGCTGGCTGGCAATGCGCGCCAGCGCGGCGCCCCGGACGCGCTAAGGTCCGCACAAACGTACAAGACGCGCCGCGCGGCCCCGCTTATTCTGGACGCTTACGAACCAGCCACAGGAGCGGCCAGATGAATATCGATCACCATCAAAGTACTAACTTCGCGCAGAAATTCAGCCTGTTCAAGGAGCAGTGGACGCCCAAGGTCATCGCCGAAATGAACGACTACCAGTTCAAGATCGCGCGCTTGCAGGGCGACTTCGTCTGGCATAGCCACGCCGCGACCGACGAGACCTTTATCGTGTTGGAGGGGGAGTTGCGCATCGACTATCGCGACGGCCACGTGATCGTGTCGCAGGGCGAGATGGTGGTGGTACCGAAGGGTGTCGAACACAAACCGTCGGCCGGGCGGGAAGTCAAACTGCTGCTGATCGAGCCGCGCGGCGTACTCAACACGGGGGAGGAGGCGGTGGGCGAGCGCACCGCCGTCAACGACGTGTGGTTGTAGTCGACGCGGGCCGCGAACGCCGAAACCCGGCCGAAGGCAACGAGCCGGGGTCAGGCCTTCTCGCCTTGGCGCGAGGGGTCCGACCCCAGTTTCACGCCCTTGGTGTGGATGACGGGCGCGGCGCGACGCCTTAAACGATGCCGCTGGCGCCCGCTTTCGGCGGCCGCTGGCGGCCCTTTTCCTCGCGGTCAGGCTGCCGTGCTTGTACGAATGGACTTGGCCGGCCTGGTCCTGGAAGGTGTTCGAATTGACGGCGTCGAAACTGAGGCCGTAGCCGCCGGCGATGTCGCGCAGCGCGGCGGTGTCGCTGACCTTGTCCCAGGGGAAGTGCGGCGACACCGTCGGCGCGCCCGCGTCAGTTGGTGGATCACGCCGCAGTCCTCGATTTTCTCGAGCGCGCCGCGCGGCTCGCCGACGCCGGAGAAGCGGGCGAAGCGGGTGCCGCCGGTGCCGGCGCCCCAGCTCGGCAGCGCCACCCATACCATGGACGCGCTGCCGCGGCATCCGCTGATGCGCCGCTGGTGGACCCACATGGCCGACTTGATGGACACCAACGCCGGGCTGGCGCCGCTGACGTCGCCGCTGCAGCCGATGTTCCACCTGGACTGAAGAATGAATCAAAACACGAATGTCACGACGGCCACGGCGGTGTTCAACATCGGCCAGACCAACGTCAAGCTGACCCTGCTCGACGACGACGGCGCCGTGCTGGCCGAGCGGCGCGGCCCGAACGGCATCGTCGCCGGCGGCGAAGTGACGTCGCTGGGTTGCCACACCGACCTGCGGGAGCCGCTGCGGCGGCGCCCGTCGACGCTGGTGGCGCAGATGGGTTGGCAGGATAAATTCCCGCCGCTGCGGCCGGCGTGGAGCGTGCGCTCGGCCCCTTGCGCCGGGACTTGAGCGAACGCACCGGCCTGCCGCCCCCACTGCCAGGTCTTATGCGGCATCCACGACAGCAACGCCTCGCTGCTACGCCATATCGGCGCCGGCGCGCCGGCCTGCACGGTGCTGTCGACCGGCACCTGGGTCATCGCCGCGGCGCTGGGCGCGCCGCTCGACCGCCTGGACGAGGGCGCCGACATGCCGGCCAACGTCAACGCGCTGGGACAGCCGGTCGCCTGCATGCGCTTCATGGGCGGGCGCGAGTTCGCCGGGCCGGCCGGCACCGACGCGGCGCCCTGCGGCCCGGCCGAGCTGGAACGGCTGGTCGGCCGGGGCACGATGGCGCTGCCCTGCTTCTCGGCGTCGGGCGGGCCGTTTGTCGGCCGCGCCGGAAAAATCCTCGGCGCGGCGCCGGAGACGCCGGCCGAACGCTACGCGCTGGCCACGCTGTATTGCGTGTTGATGAGCGACTATTGCCTGGACGCGCTGGGCGCCACCGGGCCGGTGGTGGTGGAAGGCTCGTTTACCGACAACGCCCACTTCGCGCCCTTGCTGGCCGCCTTGCGCGCCGGCCGCGAGGTGGCGGTCTCGGACGACGCCAGCGGCACCGTGTGCGGCGCCTGGATGCTGCGGCACTGGGGCCGCCAGCCGGCCGCCAACGGCCGCGCGGCGGTGCCGCTGGCGCTGGCCGGCTGGCCGGCCTACCGCGCGCGCTGGCGGGCGTTGCTGGCGGCGCCGGCCTAGGTCCCGCTCCTTGTGTCCGCCTTGCCGCCGGTACACTGTGAAAACATTTGTAAGCCCGCTTGCGGGCCAGCCGGCTGCGCTTTAATCTGGACGAACTGGACGCCACGTCCGGCTTCTCCACAGGGAGCGCGCCATGCGATTGACCTTGCTCAAGCAATTCCTCCCGCTGGCGCTGGCGGCGTGCGTGCCGCAGGCGCTGGCCGACCCGCCGGCGCTGGTCGGGCGCATCTCCGCCGTGGACGGCCAGGGCCAGGTGCTGGTACGCAGCGGCGCCGACAGCAACGCCGCCGCGTTGAACTGGCCGGTCACCAGCGACAACGTCATCACCACGCGGCGCGGCGCCGGCGCCGAGTTCCGTGTCGGCTCGGGCGCGGTGCGCCTGGCCGGCGACTCCGAACTGGAGGTGGTGGAACTGGACGACGACAGCTTCAAGTTGCGGCTGCGTTACGGCAGCGTCGGCGTGCGCCTGGCCAACCCCGACATGCTGTCGGGCTTCGCGCTGGAAACCGAACAGGCGCGCGTGCTCATGCTTGAACCCGGCCAGTTGCGGGTCGAGGCCGGGCGCGAGGTGGGCGCCAGCGTGGTCGGGGTGGTGGCGGGGGCGGTTGAAGTCGACAGCGCCACCGGCCGCTTCGCGCTGCGCGCCGGCCAGCGCGCCGACATCCGCGCCGACGCCGTGCGCACCGCGCAGTTGCGGCGCGACGCGTTCGACGACTGGCCCGACGCGGCCGCCGCGCCGGCGGCGCTGCGCTACCTCAGCGACGACGTTACTGGTTACGAGGAGCTGGACCGCTACGGCAGTTGGCGCGACGACGCGGAATATGGCCCGTTGTGGCTGCCGGGCGCGCTGCGTGCCGGCTGGACGCCCTACAGCGACGGCCGCTGGAGCTGGATCGCGCCGTGGGGCTGGACTTGGATCGACAACGCGCCCTGGGGCTATGCGCCGTCGCATTACGGCCGCTGGGTACTACTGCGGCAGCGCTGGCACTGGGCGCCGGGGCGCGGCAGGGAGCGCCAAGTATGGGCTCCGGCGCTGGTGGGCTGGCCCGGCGGCAACCATACGCATACCAAGCCGGCCGGACCCGGCGCGCAGCGGCCCGCCAGCGGCTGGGTTCCGCTGGCGCCGCACCAGCGCTACGTTCCGGGCTACCGCACGGCGGCGGAACAAGAGTGGCGCCAGGAGTGGCGCCGCGGGCATAGGCAGGACGGCGCGCCGGACCGGGTCGATGCGTGGCGCCAGCGCGACCGTTCCAGCGCCTGGCACGAGCGCGACCGCCATCCAGGCGGCGTGACCGTGACGCCGCCTGGCAGGCCGCGCAACCAGACGCTGACGACGGCGCCGCCGGATGCCGGCGCGGCGCCAGCGGCGCAGCTGCCGCACCGGCCCGACTGGGGCGGGCAGCGTCCTTGGTCTGGTCGCATGCGTACCGAGACAGAACCGGCATCGCCGGCAACGCAGCATCCCGGGCGCGAGCGCAGGGAACACGAGCGTGAGCGTGGCCAGCGCGGCGCGGCGGCCGACACCGCGCGGCCGCAGCCGCAGCAAGCACCGCCGGTGATGCGGGCGCAGCCGAGCGCGCCGGCGCCGGCGGCCGCCGCGCGTCCCGAGCAGCAAAGCAGGGAGGCCGCGCGTGAACGCCTGAACGACCGCAGGAGCGGCATCAAGCCGTGATAGGCCGATTTTGTAGGTCGGGTTAGCCCAACGGGCGTAACCCGACTGGCGTCGACAGCGGCTTCGGCGTTGCTCAGGCGGCGTCGGTGCGCAGGCGGATGCGGGCGCGCCATTCGCCCAGCGCGGCGAGCGCGCCGTGGAATTCGCGCTCGATCAGGTCGGCTTCGGCCAGTGTCACGCGGCCGTCCATCAGCGCGGTCGAGACGGCCGCCGCCACCGATCCCACCTGGCTCATCACCAGGCACACGGTTTGCGACAGGTCGTCGCTGCTCACCTGCTCCGGCCGCGGCACGACGAAGGCCGCCATGCCGTGGCGCACCAGCAGCGCGTGCAGCGGCAACATTGCGTCGTCGACGCCGGCGCGCTGGCAATGTTCGATGATTGCTGAGACTTCTTCAAACGATGGATAATGCGATGCGATGGTCGGCGCCAGTTTGTTGCGCAGGACGTTGACGGATATGCCCATGCATTGCGCCAACGCATCGACCCCGCCGGGATAGCCGCGCGCCACCTTGTAGAGCGCGTCGTGTTGATTCATGTCCAGATATTTTCGTGTCATGGTGAAGTGAGCCTTTTATTACCGATGCATAACGCCATATAGGCTGCTATGCTCCTTTTCAACCGAGTTTATAGCATAAGAGACAACGATGAAGTCATTCAAGATCGCACTGCTTGCGGCCCTGCTGCTGCCTCTGGGGGCGCATGCCCTGTCCGATTCTCGTCCGGCCAACAAGTCGTCTGGCACCTCGTCGTCGTACAAGAGCGGTTTTTCGTCGCAAAAGAAGGCGCCGGCCAGAAGCTACGAGGCGCGTCCGGCCCCGAGCGGCGAGAAGCCGTCGTTCGGCACGTTCGGCTCGCGCCAGCCGGCGGCCGCGCCGCGTCCGGCGCCATCGTATGGCGACGATGCCGCGCCGAAACGGCCGGGTGGCGGCTTCGGCTCGTTTGGCAGCGCCCGCGGCGGCGACGCGCCGGCCCCGGGCAAGTCGGATTCGGCGTTGTCGAGGGAGCTGGAGCAAAAAAGCGCCAACGCCAACGCCTTAAAGACGCTCGACGCGCGCCGTGCCGCCGCCGCCGCCGCTGCGGCCGCGCCGCCGCCGCTGGACCCGGTGCAGCAGGCGAACCGGCAGCAGGCGAACCAGCAACAGCCTTACGAGCGGCCGAACCAGCCCTCGTATGAGCAGCAATCGGGGCGGACTTCTATGCCGCAGAGCAATGTTAGCTGGGGCAACGTGTTGACGGGATTCATGCTGGGCCGCTCGACCGGCGCCAGCGCCGGCAACGGCGGCTACCCGTCGGGCAATGGCGCGGGCAACCAAGGCGTCAACCAGGGCGTCAACCAAGGCAACGCCAACCTCGGCGCGGCCGCCGGCGCCGGCAGCATCGGCAGCGCCGCCGGCCTGCCGGCGGCGGCGGCGGCGCCGTCGTTCGGCGCGACCGTGCTGCGCACCTTCGCCTGGCTGGCGCTGCTGGGCGGCTTGGGCTGGTTGATTTACTTCGGCGTCAAGCGCTTCAAGCGCGCCGGCGCGCGCAGCGGCGCGAACTACTCCTTTGAAAGGGAATGAGATGGGTTGGAAAGATGCATTTGAATACATGCGCGGCGTCGCCTCCAAGCGCGGCGTCGACACCCAGGCGCGGCGCGAGGACGAGGGCTTGCCGCTGGGCGCGCGCATCGGCAGCGTGGTCAAGTTGCAGCAGTCGCCGTTCATCCGCGCCAACAGCAACGGTTCACTGATCACCTTGCCTAGCCCGAGCGATACGCGGGTGCTGGCGGTGTCGCAGATCAAGCTGAACATGGCGGGCGGCTTGTACCGCTATTACCTGGCCACGGGCGACATCGACGCCAAGGAGAAGTTCCTGCAAGTGTTCCGCAACGCCCAGGGCGAGATCGCCGAGCTGATGTATTGCACCCAGCTGGCGCGGGTGGTGCCGGAGACGGCCGAGGACCAGGACGCCTACACCGGCGGGTCCGGCCACGGCCTGGGCGACCCCAGTTACACGCTGTGGCGCGAGCAGCTCGGCGACATCGGCCTGGACGAGGCCGAACTGGACCTGGTGTTCGGCGACAGCGACCGCCTCGACTACCGGCGCGACGCCGGCGACCCGGCGGCCGAGTTCGTCGCGCCGTTCACCGGCACCGAGGTGCGCCTGGACGACGCCGCCGGCGCCCGCGGCTTGAAGCAGGAGATGTACTTCATGCCCTACGTGCGCGAGCTGCAGGGCGGCGGGCTGGAGTATTTATTGATCACAACGGAAATAATCGCCAGCGTCAACGGCGATGCGTCACAACGCGGTATCCACGTCGACTTCGTCATTGGCATACCGGTTGAGCAGGAGCGGCTCGTCATCCAATAGGGCGGACGGCCAATATGTGGTGTTTTCAAATTCTACGAGAGGAATACAAATGAGCAATTCGAATGGCTGGGGTTTGACCGCGCGCCTGATTTCCAAACACTTCGGCGTGCTGGGCGACCGCGTCTCCGAGGCGATCGCCAATTTCGATCCCGAGACGGCGACCGAAGCCGACCGCGACCGCCTGGCCGACACGCTGCGCTCGACCGCGCAAAAGCTGGCGGCGGCGCGCGCCTCGTTCGAGAAGGAGCACGCCGACGTGGTCAAGCTGCGCAACCTGATCGCCACCGACGAGAAGGCCACCGACACGCTGGGCGAGCGCCTGGCCGCCGGCAAGATTTCGGAGGCGACCATCAACCTGTTCTGCGACGAGCTGGAGTCGAACAAGGCGCGCCTGCCGCAGGAAGTGCAGGAAGAGGCGGACGCCCAGCAATACATGGACGAGTTGCAAAAGATCGTCGACGCGCTGTCGAAACAGCTGTCCGACTTCGACGCCGCCGCCAAGAAGGCGTTGCAGGCGCTGGCCACCGCCAAGGCGCAAAAGGACTTGCAGGCGATCCGCAGCGAGCGCCAGAGCCAGTTGGCCGGCCTGTCCGGCCTGCAAGGCAACTCGAGCGCGCTGGAAGCGCTGACGCGGCGCGCCCAGACCGTTAGCAACGAGGCGGCCGGCATGCGCATCGTCGCCGACATCGGCCAGCGCCCAATCGACCAGGCGGCCGAAATCGAGGCCATCCGCAAGTCGGTCAGCCAGGCCGACACGGCCGGCGAGTCGACGCTGGAACGCCTGAAGCGCCTGTCGGCCAAGAGCGCCGCGTAAAGGCTGCGGCCGGCCCCCGCCATGAAGGCGGGGGCCGGCCGGCGGATTTTCGCTACAATACCAGGCGGGGGTGGCGCAACACGGCGCCGTTCCCGCCTGGTTTTTTTTACTACTTTGACTGGAATACATATGGAAACGATCCCCCGCAGCGAATCCCTGATCGAGTACCCAAGCGACTTCCCGATCAAGGTGATGGGTCCGACCCATATCGACTTCGCGCCGACCATTACCGAAGTCGTGCTCGGCTTCGACCCGACCTTCCACGCCGGGCGCCTGGAAGCGCGCCCCTCGCCCAAGGGCAACTACACCGGCCTGACCGTGATGGTGCGCGCCACCAGCCGCGAACAGCTCGACGCGCTCTACACGGCGCTGTCGGCGCACCCGATGGTCAAGATCGTCATGTAATTGTTTGTGAATGGAATTCACAAACAAGTCGAATATATAACGTTACGCGGCGCGCCGGGCCGGGCTTAAGATGGTTGGCCTACCCCATCCACCGACCGGAGCCACGATGTCTGCGCACGCCCTGAAACTGTACACCGACCGCCATTTCCACAGCCCGTACGCGATGTCGGTGTTTGTCGGGCTGACCGAGAAAAAGCTGGCGTTCACGCTGGAGACGGTCGACCTCGACATCGGCCAGGAAAAGCTGGCGCCGTACCGCGACCTGGCGTTGACGGCGCGCGTGCCGGCGTTGCAGCACGACGGCTTCGTGCTGAGCGAGTCCAGCGCCATCGTCGAATACCTCGACGAGGTGTTCCCGGCGCCCGGCTACGCGGCGCTGCTGCCGGCCGAGCCGCGCCAGCGCGCCCGCGCGCGGCAGATCCAGGCCTGGTTGCGCAGCGACCTGCTGGCGCTGCGCGCCGAGCGCAGCACCCGCGTGGTCTTCGTCGGCCCGGTAGACACGCCGCTGTCGCAGGACGGCCAGGCCGCCGCCGACAAACTTATCCGCATTGCCGACAGCCTGGTCGACGGCGCCCACCTGTTCGGCGCCTGGAGCATCGCCGACACCGACCTGGCGCTGATGCTCAACCGCCTGATCCTCAACGGCGACCCGGTGCCGGCCAAGCTGCGCGACTACGCCGCCGGCCAATGGCGGCGCGACGCCGTGCAGCAGTGGCTGCAACCGCGCTGAGGACCCCAGCCCTTTGCCCGTGGTTTTACTGCCCTCATGGCGCAGCGCGCAGGGCGATTGCATGAAGGATCAGATGGCCAGGCCCAACACCTTGCCAAGGTAGTCGGCGTTCCAGCCCGCCTTTAGGCGCTTGGAGGCGACGCC